>CADCRB010000292.1 GCA_902803745.1 uncultured Lachnospiraceae bacterium | reverse complement strand
GATACCTGCCGTATATATCGGATCCTTCGCAGTCCTTACTCTCGCTACGGCAGCGATAAGGGGCTACAGCGATCCGCTGGTATTTACCCTTGAGGAGATATGCGCTGGAGGACTGATGCTCGGCGCATGGTTTATGGCTACAGACTATGTCACAAGCCCGATGACGCCAAAGGCTCAGTATGTATATGCCATCCTTCTCGGAGTGCTGACCTGGATCTTCAGGATGATAGGCAAGTCTTCTGAGGGTGTATCCTATGCGATCATCTTTATGAACTGCCTGGTACCTTTGATCGAGAATTACACTAAGCCTCTGGCTTTCGGTATCGTAAAAGAAAAGAAAACAAAAGAAAAGGAGGAGAAAAAGGCATGAAAAAGGAAACATCCCTGGGTCATGACATAGTCATCATTACCCTTATAACCTTAGTCGCCGGGCTCCTCCTGGGTCTGGTTCATACCGTGACTGCAGGTCCCATAAAGGCTACAGAGGAGAAGACAAGGATAGAGACACAGAAGGAGGTCTTTTCCGATGCGGTATCCTTTGAAGCAATGGAAGGGATAGAAGAGGATGCGGGTCTTATTAAGGCCATAGAGGATGCGGGACTTACCAAGACCTCGGTCGAAGCCGTGGATACGGCTCTTGACGCTGACGGCAATAAGCTCGGATATGTGATCACGGCCATCAATAAGGAAGGCTACGGCGGAGAGATCAAGCTGATGGCAGGAGTCAGCACTAAAGACGGAGAGCTCAAGGTAAACAGCATCGCCTTCCTTACTCTTGCGGAGACAGCAGGTATGGGAATGAAAGCCGACCAGCCTGAGTTCAAGGAGCAGTTTGTGGCTCTTGCACCCGGAGAAGAGATCATCGTCTATACCAAGAGCGGAAAGAGCGCTCCGAATGAGATAGATGCAATAAGCGGCAGCACCGTCACCACAAGCGCGGTGACCAAGGCCGTGAATGCAGCGCTCACTGCGGTCCGCTATCTGGAAGGAGGTGCCTCATGAAGCTAAAAAAAGATACTCCTTTAGAGAGGATAATAAACGGCATATATACGGAGAATCCTGTATTCTGTCTGATACTTGGCATGTGCCCCACTCTTGCCACGACGACCTCGGCCATAAACGGTCTGGGCATGGGACTTTCGACTACTATCATTCTGACTCTTGCTGAGCTCATCATCTCGCTTTTGAGAAAGATCATTCCCGACAGGATGAGGATGCCGGCTTACATTGTGGTCATAGCTTCCTTCGTTACCATGGTTGATTTTCTGATGGCAGGCTTCACGCCTTCTCTGTACAAATCCCTTGGTATCTATATCCCGCTGATCGTGGTGAACTGCATCATCATGGGACGCGCAGAGGCCTATGCCGGAAAGATGAAGCCCATATCCGCTTTCTTTGACGGACTTGGCATGGGCTTTGGCTTTACGATAGCTCTTTTCCTTTTAGGCTCCGTGAGGGAGATAATCGGAGCGGGGACATGGTTCGGCGTAAAGATCACTCCCGCAGCCTATGTGCCTGTCAATATATTCGTGCTGGCGCCCGGAGCATTCCTGGTGCTTGGGTTCCTTGTGGCGATGATGAATAAGCTCAAGATAGGAGCAGGCAGAAGACCGGGAGTGGATCCCACTCAGGGAAATATGTGCGGTGACTGCATGAACTGCATGAAGCTGGGACTTTGCTCGGGAAAAGCTGAGTGCGAAGCCGTGAAAGAAGCTGTCCCTGCGGCAGATGAAGGAAATAAGGGGGTATAAGTCATGGAGATAATAATGATAGCGATAACCGCCTGTCTTATAAATAACGTGGTATTGAGCCAGTTCCTCGGTATCTGTGCTTTCCTCGGAGTATCGCAGAAATCCGACTCGGCATCCGGTATGGGTATGGCAGTTACCTTTGTGCTTACCTTATCAAGCCTTGTATGCGGAGTGATATACAAGTTTCTGCTGGTGCCCTTCAATGTGGAATACCTGAAGACCATAGCCTTTATCCTTATAGTTGCTGCCCTGGTGCAGTTCGTGGAGATGTTTACCAAGAAGTTCGTGCCTTCGCTCTATGAGGCGCTCGGTATCTACCTTCCCCTCATCACCACAAACTGCGCGGTGCTCGGAGTAGCACTCTTAAATGTGCAGAATGATTACGACATACTTACGGCCACGATACACGGCTTTGCCACTGCCATAGGCTTCTGGCTCGCCATAGTGATCCTTGCTTTCATCAGGGAGAAGATGGTCTTCAATGATGTACCGAAGCCCTTCAGGGGATTTCCCATAGTAATGATCACATCGGCGCTGATGTCCATAGCATTCTTCGGATTTGCTGCGCTGAAGTAAAACAGAGGAGAGTAACAAATGACTGCAGATATAATATATGCAACATTGATGATAGGGGGCATAGGGCTTTTCGTCGGAGCCTTCCTGGGCATAGCCAGTAAGGTCTTCTTCGTGCCGGTAGACGAGAAGGAGGCTGCGATAAAAGAAGCGCTTCCCGGAGCAAACTGCGGAGCCTGCGGATATTCAGGCTGTGCCGCTCTTGCAGCTGCCATAGCAAAGGGCGAGGCACCGGTATCGGCCTGCGTAGTCGGACAGCAGCCGGTGGCAGACAAGGTAGCTGAGATCATGGGAACCTCTGCCGATGCTTCCGAGAAGAAGGTGGCCTTTGTACACTGTCTTGGTGACTGTGAGAAGACACAGGAAAATTATGATTACAGCGGAACGAAGAGCTGTATGATGGCTAAATTCGCTCCCGGTACAGGTCCCAAGTCCTGCCGATACGGATGCATGGGCTACGGTGACTGTGTGAAGGTATGCGAATATGATGCGATACATATCGTGAACGGCATAGCAGTAGTGGATCCCGAGAAATGCGTGGACTGTCAGATGTGCATGAAGGCCTGTCCCAAGGGGCTCATATCTGAGGTGCCCTACGGCAGCAAGGCTCATATCGGCTGTCAGAATCCTGAATTCGGCAAGCCGGTGATATCAGCCTGCAAGGTCGGATGTATAGCCTGTCAGAAGTGCGTGAAGGGCTGCGCCTTTGAGGCCATCACCATTGATAAAGGCTATCCGGTCATAGATTATGAGAAATGTAAAAACTGCGGTAAATGCATAAGGGAATGCCCGAGGAAGTGCATAAGTTAACCGTATTTCTCGCGCAAGAAGTCATAGTTTATTGATTCTGATTAGGAATCCCTAAGAGGTAACAACGGAGGAATTATCATGAAACAGCTTCAGATCTCATTTAGCAGTCAGTCGGCCTTGGATGAAGGACTTGTCAGGATCAGACAGTTCTATGATGAGAATTCATTTCATGGAATGCTCATACATCTGTACACCGGTATCATCGACAGTGACAGGATAGGTACCGTGCTTCACCGGATAGATGAAATGCTCCCGGAGGCTGAATACGTGGGATGCTCCACGAACGGCAATATCTTATTGGGAGATTTCTCGGAAGATGATTTCATGCTGACCTGCATTTTCTTTGAATATGCTTCTACAAAGATCAAAGTACTCCACTATAAACTGACAGAGGATACTCAGAAAGAAGTATCAGAGGCTGTGGTAAGAGCAGTAGAGGAGAATGACTGGGTAAAGGGTCTGGAATTCCTGCTCACGATCCGGGGAATGTCTCTTACGGGGCTTTGTGAAGGCCTTTCCGGCGTGCGAGAGGATGTGAAGATATTCGGAGGCGGAGCCTTCAGCAATGATATCAATGTCGATGAAGCCTGTGTTTTTTCAAAGGACGGAGGATATCAGGATAAAGGGATAGTTTTTATCCTCATGGGCGGAGAGGATCTGCATATATCATCGTCCTATGTCAGCGGATGGAAGCCGCTGGGATCATTTCTTGATGTCACTGCTGCAGAAGGCAGCATATTAAAAGAGCTGAACAACAGGCCAGCCTATGAGACATATTATAAATATCTCGGAATTAAGAATGACGAGAATTTCTTTTCAAACACTCTTGAGTTTCCGTTCCTTTACAGGGATAAAGGCATAGATATAATGAGGGCACCCACGGCATCTACACCGGAGGGATATCTTGTGATGACATCGAATATGGATCAGAATTCCAGAGCAAGAATGGCTTACGGGGATCCTGCGACCATACTTGAAGCCACCAGGGAGGAGGCAGAAAAGCTGGTGAGTTTTGCGCCTGAGTGCATATTCGTTTTTTCATGCGCCGGAAGGAGGACTTTCTGGGGAAATGATAAGGTGGGAAGTGAGACGGAAGCCTATCAGAAGGTGGCTCCCACATCAGGTTTTTATACCTCCAGCGAATTCTTAAGAAACAGAGAATTTGTGATGCAGCATAATGTGACTCAGGTTATCGCAGCCATCAGGGAAGGTGAAGGAGTGGTAAAGAAGGATCTTATCATACGCTCTTCAGGTGAGCTGTTTGAAGGAAAGGT
>CADCRB010000291.1 GCA_902803745.1 uncultured Lachnospiraceae bacterium | reverse complement strand
TGCCGTAAGACCTGAAGGACCGCCTCCTACTATTGAAATGGTTTTTCCTGTCTTGACATTCTTTACAGGAGTCGGCACGGTATCAGCCGCGGCCTGATCCACTGCATATTTCTTAAGTCCCCTTATATTAAGCGGCGCATCTACCAGAGCCCTCCGGCATTTATTCTCACAGGGATGCTCACAAACCATGGCGCATGCCGTAGGGAAAGGATTCCTTCTCCGTATCACCTTTACAGCATCTGCATACCTGCCTTCCTTTATCAGCGCAATATATCCGGGAACATCCACATGAGCCGGGCACAAGGTCACGCAAGGTATTGTCTGATTCTTATTCTCAGAGCACTCTCTGTACTTGATATGGCTCTCGTATTCATCTGCAAACTGATCCAGAGAATCAAGGATAAGATTTGCGCCGACTACTCCTACAGCACAGTCTGCCGTTTCAGCTATCATACGGCATTTCTTCTCTATGAGCTCGAGAGTATCCATCGTGGCATCGCCCTTCAGCACGGTCTTAAGCAGATAATCGACCTCGTGCAGTCCGTCACGGCAGGGCACGCATTTGCCGCAGGACTGATTCATTGATATCTGGAGCAGCGATCTGTAGAGTGCCAGAGGACACATTCCCGGCGGATATGATGTCATTCTGGATTTGAATTTCCTGAGGATCACATCGATCCTGTCATTCATATTCCCTTTCTTTTTCAGTCTTCTCATCAATATTTCTCCTCATAATTATAAATACAGCTTATAATCTGCATTACCCCGGATATCCTTATGCCAGGTTTTAGAATGTCTCAAGATATCCGGACAACAATTTTATTTTACCTATTAATACCCTGTTATGGCAAGCGCAAACAGATCTGAAAAAGCGGAATGAAAAAACCTGCCGGTGCCGCAGGGGCATCAGCAGGTCAATCTGTCAAAGGATTCAGAATATCAAGGCCTTTTATGACACAAGTACATTTTCAGAGAGCTTATTCATTGCGCTTGAAAGCATCAGCTTGATGCGGTTGAGCTGATTTACCTCCGAGGCGCCCGGAGCATAATCGATAGCCACGATATTGGATTCGGGGTGGAGCTCCCGCACACGCTTTATCACGCCCTTGCCGACTACATGGTTTGGAAGACAGCCGAAGGGCTGTACACAGGCTACATTGCTTACCCCCTGATGAATGAGCTCCATTATCTCGCCGGTAAGAAACCAGCCTTCTCCGGTCTGATTGCCTATAGAGACTATAGGCCTTGCCATATCCGCTATATCCGTGATCTTCGTATGCGAAGTAAAGTGCTTTGATTCTGTAAGGAGCCTTGCAGGATAACTCCTCAGCCTGTTTACAACCCATATCAGGAATTTATTCAGCATTTCAGCCTTCCTTGACTGGCCAAGATAGTCTCCCTTATAAACCTGATTGAAAAAGCTGTATCCGAAGAAATCAAGAAAATCAGGCACTACAGCCTCTGCTCCCTCGCTTTCCAAAAGATCCACGAGATGGTTATTTGCGGCAGGCATGTATTTCACAAGGATCTCACCCACTATCCCTACCTTCGGCTTTATCATCCTCTCCTTTATCGGAAGAGAGTCAAACTCCGTGATGATCTTCTGGCATATTTTTTTGTATTTCAGATATGACAGGCTCCCTGAAGCAAGAAAGTCCTGAGCTTCCTTTAGAAGCTTTTCATGAAGCTTATCGGCCGATCCCTTCTTTTTCTCATAAGGTCTCATCCTGTACAGGCATTTCTGGAAAAGATCGCCGAATTCCGCTCCGTAAACAAGTCTTACAACGAATGAAGGACTTAAGTGGAAGCCGGGGTTAGGCTCTAAACCTACCGCATTAAGTGATATTACAGGGACCTGCTCCATTCCGGCTTTCTTAAGGGCGCGTCTTATAAATGCAACATAGTTCGTAGCCCGGCATCCGCCTCCTGTCTGACTCATTATGACGGCGGTACGGTCGAGATCATACTCTCCCGAAAGAAGGGCTGACATTATCTGTCCCACCACCATCATGGATGGATAGCAGGCATCATTATTTACGTATTTCAGTCCGATA
>CADCRB010000290.1 GCA_902803745.1 uncultured Lachnospiraceae bacterium | reverse complement strand
AAGTCATACGCAGGCAAGTTCAACGTAGTAGTTTGTGAGAACGATAACGAAGCATTCGGTGCTATGACAGCTATGGACAACGCTGGTGTTACTTATGGCCCCGGCAACGATGTAATCCTTATCTCTTATGATGCTTGTACTGCTGGACTTGAGAAGGTTAAGGCAGGCGGAATCACAGCTGATTTCGAGTGCAACCCTCTTGCAGCTCCTACAGTTGAGGGCGTTCTCAAGACTCTTGAGTCAGGCGGAACTCCTGAGAAGGAAATCCTTGTTCCCGATAACTGGTATGCACTTAAGGATCAGATCGTTGAATTCTCAGTAGACGGCAATCCGCAGAGCATGGTTGAGGTTACTGACGACGTTATAGCTGCTCAGTACTAAGATACGAAAGGGTTGTTTGATCGACCCAAAAGGGTATAGAATATAAAATATCCTCGGGAGCTCCCGCAAATCTCGGGAGCTCCCTTTATATTTCAAAGAGAAAGGAGAAGGTACATGGAAGAAAATGTGGTGCTGACCGCGCGGGGCATTTCTATGACTTTCCCCGGCGTCAAAGCTCTCGACAATGTGGATTTTACATTGCGGAAGGGCGAGATCCATGCACTTATGGGAGAGAATGGAGCCGGAAAGTCCACACTTATCAAGTGTCTTACGGGAATCAATGATTTCGAGACCGGAGAGATACATATTGACGGGATCGACGGCCCGGTGAAGAATCATTCAACCAGAGATGCTCAGAATGTGGGTATTTCTACTGTTTATCAGGAGGTTAATCTCTGTCCGAATCTTTCCGTTGCGGAAAACCTCTTTATCGGACGCGAGCCTCTGACCAAACTTCATACCATCGACAGACAATCCTATAATAAGCGTTCTCAGAAGATAATGGATGAGCTTGGCATATCGGTCGATGTGACACAGAATCTGGAAAATTATTCTCTTGCTATACAGCAGATGGTTGCCATAGCAAGGGCTGTAGATATGGAATGTAAGGTGCTGATCCTAGATGAGCCCACATCCTCGCTTGATGATGAAGAGGTTGAGAAGCTCTTTACTCTCATGAGAAAACTGAGGGATAACGGAGTTGGGATAATTTTCGTTACGCATTTCCTGGAGCAGGTATATGCGGTATGCGACAGGATCACGGTGCTGAGAAACGGTTCTTTCGTAGGCGAATATCCTATAGCAGATCTTCCTAGAGTGAAGCTGGTGGCTGCTATGATGGGTAAGGATCTTGATGACCTGGCCGAGATAAAGAAAGAGCAGAAGGATTTCTCGAAGGAACCCATGGAGATAGCTGCAAAGGGTCTGTCCCATGCAGGAACGGTAAAGCCTTTTGACCTTGATATACATAAGGGTGAGGTTGTCGGTATAGGAGGACTTCTCGGTTCGGGAAGATCCGAGCTGGCCCGCTGTATATACGGAGCGGATAAGGCTCAGACCGGAACTCTTGAGGTGAATGGAGAGCAGGTAAAGATCAATCAGCCTATCGATGCGATGAATAAGGGAATGGGTATGCTTCCCGATGACAGAAAGGCTGAAGGTATAATAGCTGACCTTTCAGTGCGTGAAAATATCATCCTCGCGCTGCAGGCGAAAAGAGGAATGTTCAGACAGCTTTCACGTGCCCAGCAGGAGGAAATTGCAGACAGATATATCGATCTCGTGCAGATAAAGACTGCAAGCAAGGAAACATTGGTAAAGCAGCTTTCCGGAGGTAATCAGCAGAAGGTCATACTTGCCAGGTGGCTTGCAACAGATCCTGATTTTCTTATCCTTGACGAGCCTACCAGAGGTATTGATATAGGAACCAAGTCCGAGATACAGAAACTCATAGTGAAGCTTGCAGGAGAAGGAAAGAGCGTGCTCTTTATCTCATCTGAGATAGAAGAGATGCTGCGTACCTGCAACAGGATGGTCATAATGCGTGACGGACAGAAGGTTGGCGAGCTCGATCATGAGCTGTCGCAGCAGAGCGTTATGAAGGCAATAGCAGGAGGTGAGTCATAATGAAAACATGGAATAAAATTAAGTCGTGGCCGCTTTTCCTGCCGGTATTGGCGCTTTTGCTGGTCATGGCTGTCAACATCATACATGATGCCGCTACCGGAGTGAATCCGCTTTCATTCTTTATGATCTCGCTCCGAAATACTACTACTAACGGCACGATCCTTTACGGTCGTATCATTGATATCATAAACAGAGGTTCTGAAGTTGCCATACTGGCCATAGGAATGACCCTTGTCGTTTCAGCTTCAGCAGGTACTGACATTTCCGTCGGATCGGTAATGAGCCTTTGTGCAAGCTTTATGTGCATGATGCTTGCGGGATACGGAGTATCTTCCACGACTACTCTTGCGGTTCCCCTGGTGATAGGTCTCCTTTGCGCTATGGTGATGGGACTTGTGTGCGGAGCTTTTAACGGGACATTGGTCGCCCATCTTTCCATTCAGCCGATGGTAGCGACTCTTATCCTTTATTCTGCGGCGAGAGCTATAGGTCTTCTGCTCTGCAATGACCTTATAGTTTATGTAAGGAATCCGTCATTTGCTTTCATCGGAGCGTTTCTGGGACCGATACCGACTCCCATTATAATCACTGCGATATGTATCATAGTAGTATCTCTGGTACTTAAGAAGACCGCATTGGGGATGTATATCCAGTCTGTCGGAATCAATGCCAGAGCGAGCCGTATAGCGGGACTTAATTCAAAGCTTCTCATATTCCTGGCATATCTTCTTTGCGGACTTTTTGCTTCGATAGCCGGAATAGTGGCATCATCAAGAATAACTTCGGCTGACTCCAATAACATAGGTCTTTACCTTGAGATGGATGCGATCCTTTCGGTGGCTTTGGGTGGTAACAGTCTTGGCGGAGGAAAATTCAATCTGGCCGGATCGATAGTTGGAGCATATACGATCCAGGCGATCACTACTACTCTGTATGCTCTGGGTGTATCTTCCATCCAGGCGCCTGTTTATAAGGCTATCATAGTAATAATCATAGTCGTCATAGAGGCTCCTCCGTTTAAGGATTTCTTAAGAAAGCAGAGCGCTGCAAGAGCAGCAAAGGGGGTGAGGGCATGAAAACCAAGACAAAGAAAAGTTTCAACAGCAACACCCTGCTGCTGATCATCACTATAGTGCTTTTTATAGTCCTTTATGCAGGAGGCTGCATAGCTTATGGTGCAAAGGGTTTTACTCACTTCCAGACATTTCTTAATATACTGATAACCAATGCAGGTCTAATATGCGTGGCCTGCGGTATGACCTGCGTGATGCTGACCGGCGGTATTGATATCTCTGTGGGCGCTCTTATCGCAATGGATTGCATGATGCTCGCGGTTGGAATGTCAAAGGGAATAGGCGCAGTACCGATGGTACTTCTCGTATTGCTTGTCGGGATAGTTTTTGGTGTAGTTCAGGGATTTCTGGTGGGATATCTTGATATACAGCCTTTCATAGTATCCATGGCAGGAATGTTCTTCTGCCGCGGAATGACGGCAGTGATATGTACAGATCAGGTTTCTATAACTGAGAAGATAAATCCCATGTTTTATTCATGGGCAAATGCAAAGGTCATAGTGCCCTTCGGCGGATATACGAATAATAAAGGGAAATATATGGCCCCGTATGTGAGACCCGGGGTTATTGTAGCCCTGTTGGTTCTCGTGGCTATATTTATCGTGCTCCGTTATACGAAATTCGGCCGCTCGCTCTATGCAGTCGGAGGAAGCGCACAGTCGGCAGCTATGATGGGACTTAATGTAAAGCTGATAAAGATGAAGGCATATATGCTCTCGTCCTTCCTTTGTTCTATAGGCGGCATCTGCTATTGCCTTAATACCATGGCAGGTTCAGTTACCCAGGCGGCGGGACTTGAGATGGATGCCATCTCTTCGGCGGTCATAGGAGGTACGCTTCTCACAGGAGGTGTCGGAAATGTCATAGGATCTTTCTTCGGTGTACTGATAAACGGTACGATATCATCCATAGTAAAGACCAATGGTAAGCTCGCATCATCCTGGCCGAACATCCTGACTGCTGGTCTGCTCTTCGTATTTATAGTTATACAGAGTCTGTTTGCAGCCTTAAGGGCAAGACAGAGCAGCAGATGATATCAGCGATACGCAGATATTTATATACAGGGAGTGCATTGATACTGTGCACTCTCTGTATTTTTTTGTGCTCCTGCGGACAGAATCACGGGAATGAAGACAATGCAGGAGATGAGAAAATAACACGTGAGAGTGAAAAGATCACAATAGGACTTTCCCAGATAGGGTCGGAATCCGACTGGAGAATAGCTTCCACAGAGTCAGTCAAGGCAGCATTTTCCTCGAGCGAAGGCTATAATCTTATTTTCGATGATGCACAGCAGAAGCAGGAAAACCAGCTCAAGGCCATCCGGGAATTTATTGACCAGGGAGTGGATTATATCATACTGGATCCTATAGTGGAGACGGGATGGGATTCGGTATTGTCAGAGGCGAAGGAGGCTGGTATTCCGGTCATAGTCTATGACAGACTGATCGAGGTGGATGACGATTCTCTGTACGCATGCTGGATAGGATCAGACTTTAAGCTTGAGGGGGAAAGAGCCTGTGTTTGGCTGGAAGAATATCTTAAGAGCAGCGGGATAAGCAGGAATATCAATATTGTCGATATCCAGGGAACACTGGGAGCTTCCGCTCAGATCGGCCGTACTGCGGCGCTGGAGGAGGCTGTCCTGAAGAATAAAAACTGGAAGATCATTGCCCGTGACACAGGAGACTTCACTACAGCCAAAGGAATGGAAGTCATGAATGATATGCTGGAAAAGTACGGCAGTGATATAAACGTAGTCTATGCAGAAAATGACAATATGGCCTACGGGGCGATAGAGGCTCTTGAAAACCGTGGCTATAAGGTGGGGCTTGATGTGGATGAAGGCGAGTTTCTGGTCCTTTCCTTCGACTCAACCCACAACGGACTCCAGCTGACACTGGATGGAAAGATAGCTGTCAATGTTGAATGCAATCCTTTATACGGTCCGAGACTTACTGAGATGATAAATGCTCTTGAGGCTGGTATTCCGGTCGAAAAGGAGACCTATATCGAGGAAGAGCAGTTTTCCGGAGTCTCTTATATTGGGACAATTCAGGTTCGTAACCGGCCCTATACCGTCACGTATCTGACGGATGAGATAATTTCTGACAGGCAGTATTAAATTAGAAAAGAAGAAGCGGTTCCGGTCCTCCTGTGAAGAATATTTTCTTTCAAATGCGTTGCGTTTTTTCGGGCTAGTGATGTATAATTCTCAAAAAATAAATCTACTTATATGAAAACGCAGGATAATAATACAAAACAATGAAAAAAAGAGTTTTGTTTCTTCGCCCGTACTACGGGTTCAATGTCCACAGCGATGCCCATGGGGAATTGGGTATGCTGGATATGTCACATAATATTTATCCTGATCTGACTT
>CADCRB010000289.1 GCA_902803745.1 uncultured Lachnospiraceae bacterium | reverse complement strand
TAATATGCCCTTCCGATTCATTCTTGAAGGAAGAATGTGTCAGCGCGGTCAACAGCAGATCTTTATCCTTAAAGTAATATCCCGCATCCTCTTCCAGTTTTTCTACCGGATATCTGTTATTCATATCATTTTTCACCACAAAAAATCCAAGCCGGAGTAACCCATGCAAGGATTTCAGACTAAAGAGCCGGCAATATTCCGCCGGCTCCGAAACAACATTAAAATAATATTAATTATTCTCTTTTGCTGCCTTTATGAGCTCAACGGCATCACCGACAGTCTTTATTCCCTCTACCTCATCGGTGTCGATGGTAAGCTCGAATTCCTGCTCTATCCCCATGATGATCTGGAACACATCAAGCGAATCAGCTCCCAGATCATCAGTAAAGGTTGTCTCCATAGTCACTTCGTCTTTGTCGACGCTTAAGACCTCCGCAATGATCTCCTTAAGCTTTTCAAATTCCATATCTCCCCTCCTCTAATAATGATAGTTTATTATCTGACCAGCTCCTAAATTTTATTATCCTAAAGATCAAGATATTCCCTGATCTTTCCGTTCACATCCTGTTCCTTAAAGGTAATGCACTGAATTATAGAATTCCTTACCTCACCCGCCTTTGCTGAGCCATGTGTCTTTACCACAAGTCCCTTCAATCCAAGAAGCGGCGCTCCGCCATACTGCGAAGCATCAAATTCCTTTAACGTTGACTTCAGCGTATCCTTGATCAGCAATGCTCCTATTTTTGTCTTTAAGTTCGCTGTAAGGGCGCCCTTTATTTTGGAAAGAAGGACCTTGCCGACACCCTCATACATCTTTAATGCCACATTACCTGCAAACGCATCACAGACTATGACATCTGCTCCTCCCTGAGGTATATCCCTTGCTTCTATCGAACCTGTAAAGTTTATGTCAGTGCTTGAGGAAAGCAGCGGATATGTCTCCTTTACGAGAGCATTTCCTTTCTCTTCCTCAGTTCCGATATTGAGCAGCGCCACACGGGGATTGTTAATTCCCATCGCATATTTCATATATGCTGATCCCATCTTGGCAAACTGGACCAGATGCGTGGGTCTGGCATCAACATTGGCTCCGCAGTCCACAAGAAGTGAAACTCCATCGGCTGTAGGTATCAAAGGCGCAAGGGGCGGTCTCTCCACTCCCTTTATCCTTCCAACCAGAAGCTGTCCCCCCGCAAGTACGGCCCCCGTGCTTCCTGCCGATACAAATGCATCGCATTTGCCGTCCTTTACAAGGTTCAACGCGACAACGATAGAGGAATCCCTCTTCTTTCTTATCGCCATTACCGGAGACTCACCCATCTCTATAACCTCGGAAGCCTCCACTATCTCTATTCTGTCCCGGGGATAATCATATCCGGCAAGCTCTGCCTCTATTACATCCTTTCTGCCGGTAAGAAAAACACGAACATTATCCTGATCCTTTACGGCATCCACTGCTCCCTTTATGATCTCGGACGGAGCATTATCTCCTCCCATGGCATCAAGAGCCACATTGACACAGTTTCCCACGTTATTATCCCCTTCAGCTGTTCCCTACGGAAAAATACAACAATTACCTTATCAAACAAGATATATGATGTCAAACCCCGTCGGGATCCGTATTATTGTCGTCTTCCTGGCGCCACGACAGCTCTCCAGGCAGATATACGTGCCGTGTGGAGCCAAATCTTAAGCGATAAACCTTTCGCCATACCTTCCATATATATGAAAGGCTGATATATGACCGGTCAACCTTCTTCATATCTGCCAGTGCAGATACTTCCATATACAGTTCTTTTGCCAGATCGGACTCAAATCTGATATCTTTCTTCTTCATATTTCATATCCAAAAAGGCTCCGGCATTAAACCGGAGCCCTGAATAAAGCTGATAAATCGATCAATCCTGAGCGAGGACTTCCTTTTTGTTGTATGTGCCGCAGTTCTTGCACACTCTGTGAGGAAGCATCAGCTCGCCGCACTTAGGACATTTCACAAGATTCATAGCCGACATTTTCCAGTTAGCACGTCTCTGATCCCTGTGCCCCTTGGACGATTTGTTCTTCGGACATATTGACATATTTACACCTCCTGCTATATATTCCGGGTTAAAACCGACTTTATTTCATCTACTGTGATCCTCTGCCTGAAAAACAGACACTACGGTATTATACGGACGTATCAGGGGTTTGTCAACCGGTAATTCTGCCCCCTTTCGGTCTATACTGACATACGGCTCTCAGGAAACATCAGCAGCTCTTCTTAAAGGAATGAATTCTCCTTATAAAATAATAAGCTGTCCTGCCATCATTTGAGCTTTCCAAGTCTGGATTTTTCGAGAACGATCAGCAGCCTGCAGTCAGCGTTCAGCTTTGCAGTCGGCTCAATAAGCTCCCACTTACATCCTTTTTTCTCCTGCCTTGCCACGATATTAACCTCATAACTCTTCCTAAGGTTCAGCTCCGCAGGGGATTTGTCTATCCAGTCGGAATGAGGCGCCATTTCTATCAGGCACAGATTGTCATCCACCTGAAAATAATCCAGAAATGTATCTGATACAAGGATCCTCGCAGATCGCATCCCGCTTTCTTCCTCCGGGACAATTATCTTATCTGCTCCGATCTTTTTTAGTATGGCCGACATTCGCGAAGACGAGCTCTTTGCCACGACGAAAGGCACATTCTGCTCCTTTGAGACTGCGACTGACATTATGCTCGCCGCCAGATTCCTTCCCATTGCGCAGACCACGGTATCCATGCTTTTAAGATCGAGCGAAGCGATCTCCTCCTCACTTGCCAGATCGACGCAAAAAGCTTCCGTACAGCATTCAGATATCTCTTTGACCTTTTCCTCGTCCTTATCAACAGCCAGGACGTCTGCACCCATGTCATACATTGCCCTGGCTAAGCTCATTCCGTATTTTCCGAGTCCCAGTACCGCGATCGATTTCTTCATTCTCATACTCTCCTTATCCTACAAAATAGCGTCCTTCGGGATTATTTATCATCTTTTTCCTGTGATGTATTCCTGCAAGAAAGATAGCCATTGATATCGGCGCTATCCTTCCAAGATACATGGCAGTTGTTACAATAAGCTTCCCGGGAGTATTCAGTATGCCGGTAACATCTCTTGTCAGTCCCACGGTGGCGGATGCGCTCACGATCTCGAATAATCCGTCCTTTGCGCTTATTGGATTTGTCATAACAAGCAGCAGCGTCAAAAAGATGACAGTCACCATACTGACGCTGACTATGACAGTAGCTTTTCTCATCAGCTCGGCAGAAACCGATCTGTTAAATACGATGGCATTATCTTCACCTTTAATATATGACGTGATATTTTTAACCGCAAGATAAAAGGTTGTCGTCTTTACACCGCCTGCTGTACCGATCGGAGAACCCCCGATGAACATGATGATATAAGCAAAAAAGCAGGATATATCGGTAAGGCCTTTTTGTGAAAAGGTGCAAAACCCGGCTGTCCTGTATGTCACGGATTCAAAAAAGCTGTTTAATATCTTTGCTCCCAGACTCATGCTGCCTATGGTATCCGGATTATCATATTCAGCAATAAAGACCTCTCCGGCTCCAAACAATATCAGAAATAAGGTCATGCATAGAGCCAGCTTCGTATGCACGGAAAATCTTGCTATGATCTGTCCTGCTGAAAAACGTTTTTTGAGTCCGGTCCTTATCTTTTCCAAGACATCAAACCAGACGACAAATCCGCCTCCCCCGATTATTATAAGTATCATTGTGATCCCCAGAACAAAGGCACTGTCGTTATAGGCTTCCAGACTGTTCTCTCCCATTACGTCCATTCCCGCATTGCAGAATGCCGACACTGCGTTAAATACAGATATCCAAAGTCCTCTGAAGAAGCCATATCTCGGAATAAACTTAAGCGAATACAATAACGCTCCTGCTGCTTCGATAATAAATGTTGTCCTGATGATCTTAAGCAGAAAGCGGATCACACCTGAAGTAGAATCAAGATTAAGCGAATCCTTAAGCATGATCCTCTCCCCCAGAGTAAATTTCTTTTGGGTAATGATCATAATGAGCGATATCACGGCTATGATGCCGAGTCCTCCCATCTGTATCAATATCACGATGATTATCTGTCCGAAAAGACTCCAGTGATTCCCGGTATCAAGGACCGTTAACCCTGTCACGCATATTGATGTGGCTGAAGTAAATAAGGCATCAACAAAAGAAGTCCATTGGCCGTCAACAGAAGCAAAGGGAAGCATGAGCAATAAAGCTCCAATAATGATAGCTGCAAGAAAACTGATCGGGATCAGCTGCGCAGAAGAGAAGTATTTCATTTTCATAAGATGGAATCAAACCATTCCGTAAGCTCTTTGTCGTTACAGAAATCAAGAAGAGAAACAGCTTCGCCCTTCGTCTGATCCGTCCCAGATCCACCGCCAAGCTCAGTATTTTTAATCACATCTTCAAGTATCTTCATGATCTCATCT
>CADCRB010000288.1 GCA_902803745.1 uncultured Lachnospiraceae bacterium | reverse complement strand
GTATATATAATAACTGTGCTGACCTGTTTGGTTATACTGGCTGCTTCATTTTGTATTTTCCGGATAACAAATCTGTCCGGGAAAAAGGATCACCTGACAGTTGGTTTTATCTATGATAATGACGAGAGTACACCGTATACTTACAATTTCTCTCTTGCCAAGGATGAGCTGGAAAAGCAGTACGGGGATCAGGTGGATATCGAAACCTGCAGCAATGTTTTGGATGATGCCATGGAAGAACCGCTCAGAGAGCTGGCAGAAAAAGGCTGTGACATTATTTTCTTTAACGGTTACAGTGAGCTGGTGGTCAAACTTGCTCCGGAATATCCCAATACACAGTTTTGCCAGACATCATATATGGATATGTATGGAAAGACGGTGCCGCCCAATTATCACACATTTAAGGGAGAAGCCTATCAGGGCCGGTATGTCAGCGGTATTGCTGCAGGAATGAAGATCAGACAGATGATCCTCGAGGGAAGGCTTTCAGAGGATCAGGCTGTTGTTGGATTCGTGGCAGCATTCCCGACATCCGAGGTAATATCCGGCTATACTGCCTTTCTTATGGGGGTACGTTCGGTGGTTTCCCAAGCTGTGATGCGTGTCCGCTACACCGGAACCTGGAGCAGCTACGCTCAGGAAAAGTCTGCTGCCAGGCAGTTGATAGAAGAGGGCTGTGTGATCATTTCACAGCATACCGATACTATCGGACCTGCAATTGCATGTGAGGAGGCAGCCGAGACAGGTGAGGTGTATTATGTAGGATATAATCAGAGCATGTCCGAGGTTGCTCCGGGAACATCTCTGGTAACCTCAAGGATATGCTGGGATCCATATGTGCTTGCAGCCGTGGATGCCGTAATGACGAATAAAAGCATTGAAGCTGTTGTATCCGGTAATATTCACGGAACAGATGTGTCCGCCGGATTTGAGAACGGCTGGGTAGAGATGAACGATCTGAACATTCAGGTAGCGGCGTCCGGAACGCAGGAAGCCATGGACAAGGCAATAGAGCGGTTTAAGAACGGTAATAAAGATTTTGTATATAAGGGTAATTATAAAGGTGTCAATCCTGAAGATCCATCCGACACCTGCGACTTGCGGAACGGGTACATAGAAAACGAATTTACATCTTATCCTTTATTTCACTATGTGCTTTCGGATATAATAACTGTGGAGGAGTAAATTTTATCGGAGAAGCAGGACAATAACCCCTATGAAACGCGGAACCGGAGGGGATCGAAATGATAATGGATTATATTGAAAATATCATACAGCTTGGTACGATCTTTGTCCTGCTTTTGCTCTGCCTTTTCGGATATATAGAAAGCAGAAGAAAAATATGGCTTCATGCGTCGATCTTCTTTCTCGGAGATCTGCTAAGCAGCTACTTCTGGACAGCTTATCTTATGATCATGGGGGCCGACCCCAATACTTCCAATGCATTATCATATTTAGGATGGAATATCAGTTTTGCGGCCTTACTCATTCTTGTGATCAGCAATAAAAACAAGGAGGAGAGACGTTATTTCAATCCGCTTATGCTGGTGCCCATACCGGTCAATCTCCTGCAGCTTATATTGTATCTGCCTTTCGGTGGAATACTGAACAGTGTTTTTCAGGTAACTGTATGTACAGCTACAGAATGCTTTTCACTCCAGGGTCTGCTTTGGTATCAGAAGGAAAAAAAGAACGGAGCAAAATTTCCGATCGTACAGGTGGCGACATTTCTGTATCCATTTTTCGAATTCGGGATGTGGACATCCTCGTGCTTTTATAACTGGATAGAAAACCTGTATTATCCTTGTTCTCTGCTATGCATTTTAGACAGCTTTTTCCTTGTATGGGCAATTGGGCACACATATGATGGAGAACCTGCTGAATCGGACATTCCTGTTGACAGAAAATTCCAGAATATAATGAAAACCGTATATGTTTCGTTTGCGCTCATATGCTCTTTCGGAGGTGTATTACTCGGAATCTGGATACGGGATATGCTGTCGGAGGGGATCAGAAACGGCTCCGGCGCAGGAGTGTTTGATATCATTCCGGTAATACTGTTTCTTGTCTCTATGGTCATTGCAGCCCTTGTGCTGGCGACAATAATGCTGGTCTATTTCGAACAAAAGGTAGCAGAAAACAGCAGACTTAGGGAAGCAAGAAGAGTGGCAGAGCATTCTAACGAGGCGAAAAGTGATTTTCTGGCCAGTATGAGTCATGAGATCCGAACACCCATAAATGCAGTCCTTGGTATGAATGAGATGATACTGAAGGAAAGTATAAGGGGGAGAGATAAGCCTCCGGAGAACGAAGGAGATCTGAAAAAGATCTTTACTGATATCACAGGCTATGCCGGAAATATTGACAGCGCGGGCAATAATCTTCTCGCAATAATCAATGACATCCTTGATTTTTCCAAAATAGAAGCGGGAAAGATGGAGATCCGGGAGAATAATTATGAGCTTAGCTCCGTATTGAATGACGTGAGCAATATGATAATATTCAGGGCCCGGGAAAAAGGAATCGAATACAACGTTGATGTGGAAGATATGCTGCCGGACGGTCTGTACGGGGATGAGATCCGTGTCAGACAGATATTGACAAATGTTCTGAACAACGCTGTGAAATATACGAAGCAGGGCTCGGTTTCGCTGTCTGTTTCTGCCGGTAATAATGAGGGGTATGAAACAGGAAAGATGTTAGATCTCACGTTTGTCGTCAGGGATACGGGCATCGGCATAAAGGAAGAGGATATAGGGAAGCTTTTCGGCAAATTTGAGAGAATGGATATGAAACAGAATGTTGCCGTGGAAGGTACGGGGCTCGGGCTTGCCATAACCCGGCGGCTGCTCGAACTCATGGGCGGGGACATAAAGGTCGAGAGCGTCTATGGGAAAGGATCTGCTTTTACTATCACTATTCCGCAAAAGGTCGTGAACGTGGATCCGGTAGGAAATTTCCGTGAAAAATATAAAAAGGGGATCGAGAGCGCGGAACAGGAAAAGGAGATTTTCCGGGCAAAGGATGCGCATATCCTTGTGGTAGATGATACAAAAATGAATCTGATGGTAATAGAGGGTTTACTAAGAGATACCGGGATTCAGATAGATACAGCTTTGTCAGGGAGAGAGGCTATAGGACTGACTGAAAGCAGGAGATATGATGTCATCCTCATGGATCAGCGAATGCCTGAAATGGATGGAACGGAGGCTATGAGGATAATCCGGGAACAGGAAAAGGGATTGAACCGTGATACTCCAGTTATCAGCCTTACGGCAGATGCCATATCGGGAGCAAAGGAACGCTATCTGGCTATAGGTTTTTCGGACTATCTGTCTAAGCCCATAGACAGCAGAGAGCTGAAGAATAAACTGATGGAATATCTGCCGGAGGATAAGGTCACCTGTACGGAAGAGGAGACTCAGGAGAAGGAAGAGGAGGAAAACGCTCAGGATGCATTTACTTTGCTTCGCAAAGGCGGGATAGAGCCCGAGGACGGCATGAAGTACAGTGAGCATGACGAGGCATTATACAAGATGATCCTGGAGGAATATAAGCTGAGCGCCGATGAAAGAAAAGAGGATATGGAGAGATATTATGCAGAAAAAGACTGGAAGAATTACGGTATCGTCGTCCATGCATTAAAGAGCTCCTCACGCCTTATCGGCGCAAATGCTTTGGCCGATGCGTCCTCGCTGCAGGAAAAGGCCTCGAATGAAGGAAATGAAGCTGTAATAGAGAGCGGATTTGATGATCTGCTCAAAATGTTTGAATCAGTGGTCGATGCCATATCAAAGGCATACGGACTATGACAGAGGGAGAGAAAAATGAATCCGTTTATGATGCTGGGAATAGTGAAGAATCTGGAGGAAGCTCATCCTAAGGCAGCGGCCTTTGTAAGGAACGAGCTGATGACCGGGCTTCCTGAGGGTACGATAATTGAGATGACAGTGACAAAACCAGGAGCAGAGCCCAAGACGTCAAATATCAGAATAACGCAGGAGGATCTCGAGGCTCTGAGTAAAATCAAGGAAATGGGCGGACAGCAATGAAGAAGAGCATACTTGCAAGCGGATCCCCCAGACGAAGGGAGCTTCTTCGGCAGGTAGGAATACCTTTTGATGTAGATACTTCGGACGTCGATGAGACTATGCCAGGCGGAACAGCACCCGATAAGTATGTCGAGGAACTGTCAAAAAGAAAGGCGGAAGCGGTTGCCTCAAAGCATCCCGGAGAAACTGTGCTTGGTGCTGATACCATAGTGGCACTTGATGGAAAGATACTGGGTAAGCCAAAGGATGAAAAAGAGGCTTATGAAATGCTTAAAATGCTTGCCGGAAAGACTCACTCTGTCTATACGGGGGTGGCCATCATATCGCCTGAAAAGGGCGGAAACCGGGAAACAGATGTATTTAATGTAAGAACCGATGTCAAAATGTATGACAGCGATGAGGGGATCCTCCGTGAATATGCCATGAGCGGAGAACCGCTCGACAAAGCCGGCTCATACGGGATCCAGGGGAAAGGAGCAATACTTGTCGAGCGTATAGAAGGAGACTACAGCAATGTAAAGGGCCTGCCTGTAGCTGAGGTATACCGCCGGCTTGTCAGATCTTCTTTATAAGTGTCCTTGCTGCATTTAGAACGCAGAGTATCATTACTCCCACATCAGCAAATACAGCCATCCACATTCCGGCGAGGCCGAGGGCAGAAAGCAGCAGGCAGATAAGCTTTATCCCTATGGCAAATGCGATATTTTCTTTGACGATGCGAAGGCATCTTTTAGCAAGTTTAATAGCTTCTGCTGTCTTAAGAGGATCATCATCCATTAAAACTACGTCCGCTGCTTCAATGGCGGCATCAGATCCCATAGCACCCATGGCTATCCCTATGTCCGCCCGTGATAGCACAGGCGCATCGTTGATACCGTCACCGACAAAAGCAAGTTTACCCTTTCCAGTCTGACGGGATATGAGCTCATCTACTTTATCTACCTTGTCTGCGGGAAGGAGTCCTGCGTGTACCTCGTCGATATTTAATTTTGCTGCAACCTTGCCGGCAATTTTCTCTGCATCTCCAGTGAGCATCACTGTGCGGTTTACCCCGCAGGCTTTAAGAGATCTTATCGCTTCTGCAGATTGAGGCTTGATCACATCCGAAATTACAATGTGGCCGCTATATATTCCGTCTATTGAAATATGGATCACGGTGCCGATATCATCCGGACATTCTTTATAGTCGGCCCCGACTAAAGTCATAAGTGCGGCGTTTCCGACTGCGACTTTTTTGCCGTCAACGACAGCCTTTATCCCATGACCTGCTATCTCCTCTATCTCTGATACCCTGGATAGATCCGGTTCCTTTCCATAGGCGCGCTTAAGACTGAGGCTTATGGGATGACTGGATGCAGACTCAGCAATGGCTGCGATCTCGATAAGTTCTGATTCGCTTATAGGATTTTGGTGGACAGCATCGACTTCAAAATTACCTTCGGTCAGCGTGCCGGTTTTGTCAAAGACTACAGTATCAACCTCCGAAAGAGTTTCAAGATAATTTGAACCCTTCACGAGGATACCAGCATGACTTGCCCCTCCTATACCGGCAAAGAATGTCAGAGGTATAGATACTACCAGAGCACATGGGCAGGAAATGACGAGGAATGAGAGAGCTCTGTAGACAAAGCTTCCCCAGTCCGGATCCATATTCAGAAACAGTATGCGTATGATCGGAGGAAGCAGAGCAAGAGCTATGGCAGAATAAACGACAGCAGGAGTATATATCCTCGCAAATTTCGTGATAAAGTTCTCGGATTTTGATTTTCGTGAAGAGGCATTCTCCACCAGATCGAGTATCTTTGAAACTGTGGATTCGCCGAATTCTTTTGTGGTCCTTATTCGGAGGGGACTTGTGAGATTGATGCAGCCCGATATGACTTCATCGCCTTCTTTGATGCTGCGGGGCATGCTCTCACCGGTGAGGGCTGCTGTGTCGAGAGTGCCGTTGCCTGAGATGATGATACCGTCAATAGGGATCTTTTCTCCGGGATTGACAATGATCTCAGAACCAATCTCCACCTCGTCCGGATCGACCTGTTCTATGCGGCCATCCTTTTCTACATTGGCATAATCCGGTCGTATGTCCATCAGCTCCGAAATGTTGCGGCGGCTTTTTCCTACGGCTACACTCTGGAACCATTCTCCAATCTGATAAAAGAGCATAACTGCTATAGCTTCGTCATAACCTCCATGTCCGCTGTTGATATCCTGATACAGGGCAAGAACAACAGCGCCAAGGGTAGCGACGCACATTAGCAGTGATTCATCCATGGGCTGGCGGTTTTTTATTCCCTTGAACGCCTTGCGGATCACATCATATCCTATTATGAAGTAGGGGATCATATACAGGATGAATCTCAATATGGTATAGCTGACAAAAAAATATGTATCTAATTTAAAGGATATCGCAGCTGCTGCCAGGCTTACAGGCTCGTCCGTAAAATGAAGTACTGCAAGAAGTACTGCGGATATGATGATCCTGAATAATGTGATTTTTTGTTTTTTGCTCATATAATCCCCCTACGAAAAAGATATCTGTCAGAAAAAGATCTCGCAGTCGTCTTCGACTTTTTTGCAGCTGCTAAGTACTCTGGGCATTACTTCTTTGGGATCCGATCCCTCTTCAAATTCTACATTCATTTTAAGTGCCATAAAATTTACGACGGCATCTTTTACGCCTTCGGTCTTTTTAGCCGCTTCCTCCATTTTTGCTGCGCAGTTTGCGCAATCAACTTCGATCTTATAGCTTTTTTTCATTTGGGACTCCTTTCAGGCTGCTGCACAGAAGATGTGCAACGATTCAACAATTAAATGATTGTTTAATTGTTTATAGTGTACTATACTATGGTGGTGCTGTCAACCTACTGATGTATGGCATGATCGGAGAAGAGAATTGCGGGCAGGAAAGGTGAAAAAATGGAAAAGAAACAAAAGAAGAATCTCGTAGATCCGTTTTCTTATATCAGAACAATAGCGGCTTTGACGATCTTTGTCTTTCATACCAACGTCTTCAGCGGTATGAACGGATATGTGATAAACGGGAGCAACTGGTTCATGAAGTCGGCCGGTCATGGTGCGGTATGGGTATTCTTCTTTTTAAGCGGTTACTTTAATATAAGGGGCTTTCTTGGATCAAAGCCGGGATACAGTCTGGATGCTCAGGGAATAAAGAAGTTTTATTTCAGAAGATTTATTAAGGTCCTTTTTCCTGTGTGGTGTTTTTATCTGATCGCGCTCACGATATCTGAGCCGGCTTTTCTTCAGATCTACCCCGAAACCATATGGCGTCTCCTGACCTTCACATATTCGGGGGAGCCGGGATGCACGAGCATAGCTGCTACCTGGTA
This sequence comes from uncultured Lachnospiraceae bacterium, assembly GCA_902803745.1. GTDB lineage: Bacteria > Bacillota > Clostridia > Lachnospirales > Lachnospiraceae > NK4A144. The sequence continues at coordinate 520 of CADCRB010000288.1, read as the reverse complement.
TGTGTCATCTCTTACCTGGCTTTATCTTTTAACTCCGCTCATTGCTTTAATATGCAGAAAACTTGACAGAGCAAAGGGAGGTGTCAGGATAATGATCCTTTCTGTGATCATTGCATTGATGGGACTGGTGCTCAGATTCTTTCTTCTCTTTAGCGGAGCGGACTGGACACAGGGAGTTTTTGTTCCGTTTTATTGTAATCTGGACATCTTTATCGGCGGGGCATTTGCATACCTTCTTGCAAGGAAGATCAGATCTCCATTTTCAGGCAATGCAGCTTATGCGGTTTCGCTTATTATCTATACGCTTTTGATCATTATTCACAGCAGGATATATTATCTCGGCGATCAGGACGGAGTATATCTTCTCATACATGAGTACATTATGCCGACCGTTTATATTCTGATAATGACGATGGTCTGTATTCTGGCGGAAAATTCAGGTTATCGTTATATGAGACTGAAACCTGTTACAGTAGCCAGAAATCCTCTGCGCCTGGTAGATGCCTTCAGCCGGATCTCG
>CADCRB010000287.1 GCA_902803745.1 uncultured Lachnospiraceae bacterium | reverse complement strand
TATAAGCCTGCTGAAGGAACTCTTATACTGCCTTATGACGGTATACTGTATGATCGGACAGATTATCGGAAAGATATATGCGATAAAGAACCCGTCTGCCCTGTGATAGACATTTGCTTCATCAAAATAGTAATAAAGATCAGTGAACGCAGCGATGACTGCAAGCACCATACCGGCAGCAGCACCTGCGCCGGTAAGGAGCAGACGTTTCGGAAAGGATCCATCCCCCTTCTTCTCCTTCAGACGATTGGAAAGATACATATTGTAGCCGAATACAATAGCCGAGGTCATAAGGAAGACCATGCCGTTGCTCACCCTGATCATGATATATCCCTTAGTGCTGACATCTCCTGAGTAAATATAGGCCAGTCTGTCAAACCAAAGCAAAAATAAGGCAAAGATCTCAATTAAAATAAGGATAACCTTTTTTTCCCCGGACAGAAATCTCGTATGAAGCAGGAGCAGGATAAGTATCCCGCATGCGCCGCATAATAAAAGCATTATATCCAGCTGGTATAGCTTTATGAATTCGACCATCGACCGATCACCTCTGCTGCAATGAGCTATTTCTTATGCAGGATAAAGAATTCCTGCAGCTTTTCCAGTAATTCATCCTTTTGAATATCCTTAAGGAAATACCCCTCCGGCTTAAGGGCAACTACCTTCATGACACTCTCCTTGTCACGTTTTCCGGTAAGGAACATGACCGGTATGTCTCTTGTCTCCTCTTCGCTTCTCAGCATCTCAAGGACCTGCGGTCCTGAGGTAACAGGCATCTCATGATCCAAAAGGATCAGGTCTGCCTTATTCTTTCCGAGCCATTTTATCGCCTGAAGGCCTGAATTAGCCATCGTGACCTTATAGGTTCCCTTAAGCCACTCCCTTACAAGTGTAAGATACTGGGGATCGTCATCTACCACAAGTATGCTTTTCTTAAACTCTCCTGATTCAGCCTTTGTAAGATACTCCGTAATGGCAGCAGCAAAGCCGGCATTATCAACAGGACGGGGAAAGGTTTTGTAGATCATCTCGGAAGGCATACGGTCAACCACCCACTGCAGTTCAAACTGCTCACCGACAACCACCATCTGCATGTTCTTCTCATCCATTATATCTGTCAGATAGTGAAGCAGATCCTCTCCGGGAGCTTTCTCCTCGATAAAGAGAGTGATAAGTGATGCGCTTTCAATATTTGCATTTATGGAATCGATCGTCCAGGGAACGAAGCAGCATTCAGCTCCGGCATCTATGACTTTTTTTACCAGAACGCGTGAGATAAACGTTTCTTTCTCTCCGATAAGGATCATCCTGCTTCCTTCCATATCATTCACCTCCAATTATCGTTTCCATTGAAGTCCAGTCAAACACCTTAAGCAATCTTGAAATCTCTTTGACTTTCCTCTCGTCCTCCTCAGGAAGCCGGTATCCCTTCAGCTGATCCAGTATCATTTCCACAGCATCATAGTCCATCTGCGGGATCACTTCAGCAAGCGCCGTATATGCCTCCTTAAGCTCCTCCTCCGGGATCATTTCCTTCTCCGCCGTATCTCCGTCATCCAGCAGTCCGGCAAGCTTCTCGGCATAGGCTTCATAGTCTGACAGCAGCTTACCGTTATTTTCATCTATAAAGACCGTATCCTTCCTGTTTCCGGCATCCTCAAGCGACTCGGCAAGCTTTGAAAGCTCCATTGCTCCCACAATTCTTGCAGAGCTTTTGAGCGAATGGACCTTTATCGTATACAGGCGGAGGTTTCCGCTTTCATAGGAATCCCTTATAACCTTTGCATTATCATCAATGGTCTCAAGGAAAAGATTCAATGAGAAGATATAATTGGATATCCCGCCTGAATTCCTGATCCCGTCCTCCACGGAAATGCCTTCTGTCTCATATATCCATTTAAGATTCTCCGGTATCTCCTGAAGCTCCTCCACGGCATCCTCAGCTTCGGGCTTTTCCATCATTTCCTCGGGAAGATGCTTCATGATCGCCTTCTCCAGAGTGCGGCTGTCTATGGGCTTTGAAAGATAGCCGTTAAAGCCCTTTGAGGTATAAAACTCATCTCCGGATGTCGCATTTGCTGTAAGGGCATACACAGGAAGATCAGGATAATCCTTACGTATCTCGGTCAGGGTCTCGATCCCGTCCATTCCCGGCATCATATAATCGAGAAAGACCACGTCAAATCTGGTGTCCTTGATCTTATCAAGACACTCCTCTCCGCTCGAAGCAGTGGATACAAATACTCTGGTGCCCTTAAGAAGTCCCTTTATGACATTAAGGTTCATAGGATTGTCATCAACTACCAGTATATCCGCATCCGGCGCTTTGAACAAAGGAACATACGGCCCCTTCGCTGCGGTATCATCATGCTCCATAAAGACTCCCGAAGGAGTTTTATCGATTATCTTCTGGATCAAGGTCAGAGTAAATTCGCTTCCCTTTCCATACTCACTCTCGCAGGTAAGGCTGCCTCCCATAAGCTCTGCAAATCTTCTTGAAATATCAAGTCCCAGGCCTGTTCCCTGTATCCCGCTGTTCTTCTGCTCATCAAGCCGTTCATAGGCCATAAACAGCTTATCCATATCTTCCTGCTTTACGCCCGTACCGGTATCGCGCACCGAAATGACAAGCTTGCACTCATCATCCTTACGCTCTTCCATGGACACATTGAGGGCAAAGCCTCCGATCTCAGTATATTTCACGGCGTTTGTGAGAAGATTTAATACTATCTGTTTTATCTTCCCCGGATCCCCGTACAGACGTCTGGGAAGGATCTCGTCTACAGTCACATCAAAGGTAAGCTCCTTTTCCGTGCTTCTCACCCTTATCATCGAAACGACGGATCTGAGCATCTCATGAACGTCATATTCCTGCAATACAAGGTGCATCTTTCCGGACTCTATCTTGGACATATCAAGGAGGTCATTGATGAGCGAAAGAAGTGACTCGGAGGCATTCCTTATATCAAAGGCATAATTCATCATTGACATGAAATAGGTTTTAGGCACTCCTGTGGCATCCTCTCTCATCACCATCTCGTTCATTCCCATGATGGTATTGATGGGAGTGCGTATCTCATGTGACATATTCGCAAGGAATCTGGACTTTGCCTCATTAGCTCTCTCGGCATCCTCCTTGGCCTGCCTTATCTCATCATACTGCCTTCTTACGACAGTGCTCTTCATAAATCTCCAGACTATAAGCCCTGCCAGAAACATCCCCAAAAGAAACAGCAGTACCTGGACAGCCTGCAGCTCAAAAAGACGAGGCTGCTTTATGATATGAAACTCCCTGTCCTGAAGGATCTTTTTCCCTTCACTGTCATAAACCCTGATGCAAAGGGTGTAATCTCCATAAGGAAGATTAGTGTACTCCAGAGGCTGCAGCTCACTTCTCCTTACACTGATTCCCTCGTCCTCTTTGCCCTTCATAAATATCTGCATCTCAGGATTAAGGAGCGAATAGTCCAGCACCGCAGGAGTTATCCGGACTCTTGCAAAGCCGGGAGGAATGATATATGCCCCTTCTTTATCCGGCAGGATCTCATCGTCTCCGAAATAAACAGAGCCTATCATCACCTTTATCGGGATAGTCTCTTCTGCAAAGCTGTCGATATTAACCCTGCAGACTCCGTTCCTTCCCGGGATATAGAGATTTCCGTTTTTATCAAGGTCACCATAGCCCTGAGCAGTCGG
>CADCRB010000286.1 GCA_902803745.1 uncultured Lachnospiraceae bacterium | reverse complement strand
TGAAAAAGGATCATCCGGAAGGATGGTCCTTTTTCGTTCGGGCATCAGCATCGAGACGGGACGACCTGCCAGGGGCTCCGAAGGAGCCCCTGGCGTTTTCTTGTTGTGTGACAATTTTAGAAAAATCGAGCTTTACGCAATATACCTATTGACATAGTAGGTAAATACGGATATAATCTCAACAATATACATACAAAGGGCCAACGGTATATAAAATGCTGTTTAATACGAAACTGCTTCACGGGAAAAGTACACAGGGGTTTGAGTCGGGACAGACACTTCCATCCATATCTCAGGTCAGCGCATTCAGATATGAGAGTATGGATGATCTTGAAAAAGTCTTTGATCATAAAAAGATGGGCTATGCATATACCAGAATAGGCAATCCTACGCTGGGTGCGTTTGAACAGAGGATCAGCGAACTCGAAGGCGGGGTTGGTGCGATAAGCTGCAGTAGCGGTATGGCTGCCATTTCATCGGCAATACTTGCTGTATGTGAAAGCGGTGATGAGATCATAGCTGGAAGCGGGCTGTACGGAGGAACGATCGCCCTTCTTCATGATCTTGAAAAACTGGGTATTCATACTGTTTACGCTGATGAACTTACCGGTGATACGGTAAGAAACCTGATAAATGAAAGAACAAGAATGGTCTTTGCGGAACTGATCTCCAATCCTTCACTTAAGGTAATTCCGGTTGCGGAAGTTGCAGAGACTGCACATGAAGCAAGTGTTCCGCTGTTTGTGGACTCGACTACAGCGACGCCGTATATTGCCGGGCCGCTTAAACTTGGTGCAGATGTTGTCATACATTCAACGTCCAAGTATTTGAACGGTGGCGGTAATTCCATAGGCGGGATCATAGTGGACGGGGGAAAGTTCAAATGGGATTTTATAAAACATACAGCACTGGCCGAGTATAGGAAATACGGTCCCATGGCTTTTTCGGTAAGACTTCGTACGGATATTTGGGAAAATCTGGGCGGCTGTATGGCCCCGGCCAATGCCTTCCTAAGTTATATAGGAACGGATACGCTGGGAATTCGAATGGAACGGATATGTGAAAACGCCGACAGACTTGCAAAAGCATTGGATGAGATTCCGGGTATAGAGGTCAATTACCTCACACTTCCGCAGCATCCGTATCACAGATTTGTTGACAGTCAACTGAACGGATATGGCGGAGGCATCCTAAGTTTCAGGGCAGGATCGAAGGAGAGGGCTTTTGCGATCATCAACTCGCTTAAATATGCGTATATTGCAAGCAATATAGGAGATATCAGGACACTGGTGATACATCCGGCATCAACGCTATATGTTCAGGCAAGCCGTGAGGAGACCGAAGCGGCAGGAGTATATGACGATACGATAAGAGTCAGCGTCGGCATCGAAGATGCGGAGGATTTAATAGATGACTTTAAACAGGCAATACAAAATAACCCCGGTGGCACTTAAGAAGATGAAGGAGCATCTGATGGGTGCATATCCATTGGAGGGATGTGGGATCCTTGTGGGAGACGAGGGAGGATCGATCGAGGAAGTATTTGGCACGAAAAACGCGGTGACAGCAGAAAACGCAGCCGGATATTTCGAAATAGAACCACTTGAGATGTATGAACTTGAAAGGAAAGCGGAGGAAAAGGGTTACAACATTCTGGGATTTTATCACTCACATCCTGATTGTGAAGCAAGGATGTCATCGGAGGACAGTGAGCATATGATACCGCAGATGTTGTACGTTATAGCATCCGTGAAAAACGGAAGGTGCGGAGAAATTAGAGGGTACGTAAAGGACTTGTAAGAAATGAAAGTATATATATCAGCAACACTAAGAAACTATTTCGGTAAAAATCATGTGATAGAGACCGCAGAAGATAACATAAGGTCTGTACTTAAATTCCTTACGGACGAATATCCGGACGCAAAACAGATATTGTTTGACGAGAATGAAAAAATAAGAAGTTTTATCCGTATATATGTCGGCAGTGACGATCATACCGCATCGGATATGTGGTACAAAAAACTCGCTGAAGAAGATGAGATATTGATCCTTCCCGCCATAGCCGGAGGAGCTCCGAGTGACTCAATTATCAATGATAAGAGGATGAAAGCGCAGACACTTGATGATAACGATATCAAGCGGTTTGAAAAGCACCTTCTGTTAAAGGAGATAAGTGTTAAAGGTCAGAAAAGGATAAAAGCGGCAAGAGTTGTCGTATGTGGAGCCGGATCGCTTGGATCATCGGTCATACAGTACCTTGCTGCAGCAGGCGTCGGAACGATCAAGGTCGTTGATGATAAAGATGTTGCACTTGCCGACGTTTCAAGCCAGGTACTGCACAGCAGTCGTGATGTAAATCGCCCCAAGGTAGCATCCGCGAAAGACAAAGTCAGAAACATAAATAAGAACATAGAGTTTGAGGCTGAGAGCGTAAAGCTTGATTCGGAAAATATAGAGGAGATCTTTGACGGATACGATCTCGTTATAGACTGTACCGATAATTACAAAGCGAGATATCTGATCAATGACGCGTGTGCGCTTCTCGATATACCGCTGGTGTTTGCGTCCATATATCAATATGAGGGAAGAGTGGGCATATTTAACCACAATGGAGGTCCATGCCTGCGCTGTGTTTACCCTGAACCGCCCGTACCGGGCCTTGTACCTACGTGTGCTGAGGGTGGGACGATCAGTCCGCTTGCCGGGATAGTAGGAAGCATTCAGGCAAATGAAGCATTAAAACTCATCATAGGTATCGGAGATCATCTTGACGGAAAACTTCTGACAGTAGACAGTCTGTATCTGAATTCAAGGATATTAAATGTTAAGAAGAACAGTAAATGTCCGCTTTGCGGACTGTCTAAAACTATCGTTTCGGTAGAGGATTTTGATTATGAAGAGTTCTGTGGATTAAAAGAATCGGATAATGAAGTTCCGGTTGAGGGTATAACCCCGGAAGAACTGACGAGGAGAATGGACAACAACGATCCGATGACGATCATAGATGTGAGAGAGCCGCATGAGCGAGCTATCATGAGATTCCCGAATGCGATCATCATACCTATAGGACAACTTGCAAGAAGAATGAAAGAACTTAATCCCGAGGTTGATACGATATTCATATGTAAGTCCGGAAAGCGAAGTATTCTTGCGATCAACACGCTTCGTGAAGCCGGATACGAAGGACCGATGTACAACCTTAAAGGCGGCATAGATGCGATGAAGGATATCGTATTCTCGCATGAGGGAGCATGGTTATAGGCATTAAGGAGGGAC
>CADCRB010000285.1 GCA_902803745.1 uncultured Lachnospiraceae bacterium | reverse complement strand
TTCAAAGAAGGAGTCGAAGGATAAGGGTTCAGTGCAGACTGCAGAGGCAGTATTGTCACAGGCTGGTGCAAGTATAAGCCTGTCCTCTAAGACAACATCCTCTTCTGCTTCATCAAGCTCCAGTGCAAAGGAGGGTGATGAGGAGTCTTCTGAAGAGGAGTCAACGGAGGCGATGAAAGTATCGACTACCAGCTCTTCAGAACCTGAGCTTCTGACGGTAGGAGGCGGATCGACCGGTTCAACGGTTTCATCTTCGGAGCCCAAAGCAATGACTGTGGTTGCTGATCCTGAAACTTATGAAGCGTCAGCATCTGCAAATGAAACATCCGATGAAGAAGAGATTGATGAAAGTGAACTTGCTGATGTGTATACCGGAAACGGTAATTCTGATGAAGAGGAAGATTTTACAAATCTTGTCATAGCTCAGGTGGATGACTATGTTAATGTCAGAGCCGAAGCATCAGAGGACAGCGAAATAGTAGGAAAGCTTTATAATAATTCTGCAGGTGATCTTTTAGAAGAGCAGGATGGATGGTATAAGATCAGCTCCGGCAGCTGTACCGGCTTTGTGAAGGCTGAGTATTGCGTGACAGGAGATGATGCTCAGGCACTTGCGGCAAAGGTTGGAATAAGGCTTGCGAGAGTTACAACTACTACCCTCTATGTAAGGAGTGAGCCTACAACGGATTCGGAGGTCATAGGTATGGTTCCCATAGAGGATGAACTTATGATACTGACCGAGATGCCTGGATGGGTAAAGGTATCCATAGAAGAAGGTGACGGATTTGTATCCGATGAGTATGTAAAGATCCATACTGAGTTTATTAAGGCAGAGTCAAAGGAAGAAGAGGAAGCCAGACTCAAGAAGGAAGAAGAGGCCAGAGAGGCTGCAAGGAGAGCAGCAGCATCTGCTCAGAAGAAGTCGTCTAAGAAGGGCGGCTCGGGAAGCTCCGGATCGGGAGGCGGATCATATTCGGCTTCAGGTTCCGGCCCCGGATCTTCAGTTGCGAACTATGCTCTGCAGTTTGTGGGCAACCCGTATGTATACGGTGGATCATCACTGACAAATGGTACAGACTGTTCAGGATTCGTAATGAGCGTATACAGGAACTTCGGTGTATCGCTGCCTCACAGCTCAGGTGCCGACAGAAGTGTAGGATATGCCGTTAGCGGAGGTTTGGCAGCAGCTCAGCCCGGAGATATAGTATGCTACTCAGGTCACGTTGGAATTTATATAGGCGGAGGCCAGATAGTACACGCATCTACTGCGAGCACCGGTATTAAGGTTTCGAATGCAGGCTACAGAAATGTCCTGGCGGTAAGAAGAATCTTCTAAACAAAGAGAGTTATCAGGAATCCTTAGGGCTGTCACATAGGTGGCAGCCCTTACTGATTGCAAAGCGATAAGCCGTTTGATATACTGTTTACGGAATCCCCTTAATTAATGGATTCTCTGTACGGATGCGGGTCATGCCTGTCTCCACCTATATTTATGATCAGGAGGTTTTGTCATGAAATTCATAATAGTGGGTAAAAATATCGAGGTCACCCCGGGACTCAGAGCTAATGTAGAAGAAAAGATAGGAAAGCTTGAAAAGTACTTTTCACCTGATACAGAGGTTCATGTGACATTATCGGTGGAGAAGGAACGTCATAAGATTGAAGTCACGATACCGGTGAAGGGAAGTATCATACGTTCGGAACAGGTCAGCAACGATATGTATATTTCGATAGATCTGGTAGAAGAGATCATAGAGAGACAGCTGAAAAAATATAAGAACAAGATAATAGACAAAGAACAGGCTTCTGAGTCATTTAAGAGGGAATATATCGAGAGGGATTATCAGGATGATGATGAAATAAAGATTGTCCGGACCAAGCAGTTTGACATGAAGCCGATGTATCCTGAGGATGCCTGTGTGCAGATGGAGCTTCTGGGACATAACTTTTATGTATTTAATAATGCAGAAACAAATGAAGTGAACGTGGTGTATAAAAGAAAGGCAAATACCTACGGACTTATCGAGCCGGAGGTGTGATGTATTTATAAATAGCGAGATTAGGGGAGCTGCCTGCTGGCAGCTCTCTTTTATTAACCGACTGACTATCTTGTTCATCGCCGTTGAAAACCGACCCCCGCTGTGATAAACTATTACGGCAAGTCTATACGCGCGGATACAAGCTGTCTGTAATTTTAAGACTGTACCGCAGTATAAATAATCACGTGTTGAATTGAAGGAGGTACTGAATGTCTAAAAAGATCGTCTTGGCCGGAGCTTGTCGTACGGCTATTGGCACAATGGGAGGCTCGCTATCCACGACTCCTGCTGCAAAACTGGGAACTATAGTGATCAAAGAGGCACTTGCAAGAGCCGGGGTTCCTGCGGATAAGGTAGACCATGTGTATATGGGATGTGTAATACAGGCAGGTCTGGGGCAGAATGTAGCCCGTCAGGCTTCAATAGGAGCAGGACTTCCTATAGAGACACCGGCAGTGACTGTAAACGTAGTCTGCGGATCAGGTCTTAACTGCGTAAATATGGCAGCGCAGATGATACAGGCCGGGGATGCGGATATCGTAGTTGCAGGTGGAGTGGAGAACATGTCAATGGCTCCTTTTGCCATACCTAACGGAAGATATGGATACAGGATGTTACGTCCCGATCAGAGCCAGGGAGCTCTTGTAGACACGATGATAAAGGATGCGCTCTGGGATGCTTTCAATGATTACCATATGATCACTACCGCAGATAATATAGCAAGGCAGTGGAATCTCACAAGAGAAGAGCTTGATGAGTTTGCACTTAACAGCCAGCTGAAAGCCTGCAAAGCCATAGAGACCGGCGCATTTAAAGACGAGATAGTACCTGTAGAATATAAGAAAAAGAAAGAGATGGTCATTTTTGACACCGATGAGGGTCCGAGACAGGGCTCTACAATGGAAGGCCTGGCAAAGCTTAAGCCCATCAATCCGGATGGTTTCGTAACAGCCGGTAATGCATCAGGCATCAATGACGGAGCAGCAGCCGTAGTGGTCATGACAGAAGAAAAAGCAAAGGAACTCGGAGTAACTCCTATGGCTGAATTCGTGGCTGGAGCTCTGGCAGGTGTAGATCCTTCGATCATGGGAATAGGTCCCGTAGCAGCTACCAGGAAGGTCATGGAAAAGACCGGGATGAAGATAGAAGATTTTGATATCTATGAGGCTAATGAGGCTTTTGCTGCACAGTCAGTGGCAGTAGGCAAGGACCTTGGATTTGACCTTAACAAGCTGAACCTGAACGGCGGAGCTATAGCACTCGGACATCCGGTAGGAGCATCCGGCGCGCGTATTCTTGTAACACTCCTTCACAACATGAAGAGAACCGGAGCAAAGACAGGCCTTGCAACCCTTTGCATAGGCGGAGGAATGGGCTGCGCTGCTGTGGTTAAGGCTGTCGACTGAAGGGAGAAGGATGTATGGGATTTGTAGATTATGAGGTTAAAGGCAATTATGCCGTTATCACTATAAACAGAGAGCAGGCGCTTAATGCGCTCAATTCTGAAGTCCTTGACGATCTTGACAAGGTCATAAGCAGTATCGATCTTGATGTGGTAAGAGCAGTAGTGCTTACCGGCGCGGGAGAAAAATCTTTCGTGGCGGGCGCGGATATCGGTGAGATGAGTACTCTCTCCAAGGCAGAGGGTGAGGCGTTTGGAAAGAAAGGAAATGATATTTTCCGAAAGATAGAGACCTGCCCTATTCCTTTCATCGCCGCAGTGAATGGTTTTGCATTGGGCGGCGGCTGCGAGATATCCATGAGCTGTGATATCAGGATAGCATCCGAGAGCGCGACTTTCGGACAGCCGGAGGTAGGACTTGGCATCACGCCTGGATTCGGTGGTACGCAGAGGCTTGCCCGAATAGTCGGACCGGGCATGGCAAAGCAGCTGATATATACAGGCCGCAATATAAAGGCGGATGAGGCGCTGCGAATAGGTCTGGTTAATGCGGTATATCCTGCAGAGGAGCTTATGGAACAGGCTGAGAAGATGGCAGGTATCATAGCAGGTAATGCTCCTATAGCAGTTCGCGCATGCAAGAAAGCGATAAATGAAGGTCTGGATCTTCCTATGGATGAGGCGATTGCTCTTGAGGAGAAGCTTTTCGGATCATGCTTTGAATCCTGGGATCAGCAGGAGGGAATGGCGAATTTCCTCAGAAAGAAGGATGATCCGGCAAAAGTAAAGAAGGTTGATTTTCAAAACAAGTAATAAAACAGAGGAGGATACATATATGAAGGTAGCAGTAATCGGCGCCGGTACTATGGGGCAGGGTATCGCAAAGGCATTTGCACAGTGCGATGATTTTGAAAAGGTATATCTCTGCGATATCAAGACAGAGTTTGCCGAGGGTGGACTTGCTAAGATAAAGAAGGGCTATGAAAAGCTTGTGTCGAAGGAAAAGATCGATCAGGCAACGGCTGATAAATATCTGGCTAAATTCGAGACGGGACTTAATTCCATAGCTACAGATCCTGATCTGGTAGTCGAGGCCGCACTTGAGGTGATGCAGATCAAGCAGGACTGCTTCAAGGATCTGATGGAGAATATCGTAAAGAATGAAGACTGCATTTTTGCTTCCAATACTTCTTCGCTTTCGATCACTGAGATTGGTGCGGGACTTCCCAAGCCGATCATCGGAATGCATTTCTTCAACCCGGCAGACCGTATGAAGCTCGTTGAGGTTATCGCAGGAGCAAATACTCCGGCTGATCTTGTAAAGAAAGTAAATGATATTTCTGTAAAACTCGGCAAATCTCCTGTGCAGGTTAATGAAGCTCCGGGCTTCGTCGTAAACAGGATACTTATCCCGCTGATCAATGAAGGAATCTTTGTATACTCGGAGGGTATATCCGATATCGAGGGTATCGATACGGCTATGAAGCTTGGCTGTAATCACCCTATGGGTCCTTTGGAGCTCGGTGATTATGTAGGTCTTGACATAGTACTCGCAATAATGGAGACACTTTACAATGAGACCGGAGACTCCAAGTACCGTCCTGCTCCGCTGCTTAAGAAGATGGTCAGGGGAAAGAAACTCGGAGTAAAGACAGGCATCGGATTCTATAACTATGCTGACGGTGGTAAAGTACCGACAGACAAGCAATAAGAAAATATGGAGGAACAAGAATCATGGATTTTACTTTACCAAAAGAACATGAGATGGCGAGACAGCTTTTCAAGGATTTCGCCGAGAAAGAAGTAAAGCCGCTTGCGCAGGAGATCGATCAGGAGCACAGATTCCCGAGAGAGACCGTTGAGAAGATGGCAAAGTACGGCTTTATGGGCATACCCGTGCCCAAGGAGTACGGCGGACAGGGCTGTGACATACTGACCTACGCAATGTGCGTGGAAGAGCTGTCAAAGGTTTGCGGTACAACAGGAGTTATAGTATCTGCGCATACATCTCTTTGTGTGGATCCTATCCTTACTTTCGGTACGGAAGAGCAGAAGCAGAAGTATGTGGTGCCCCTTGCAAAGGGCGAGAAGCTCGGAGCATTCGGACTTACCGAGCCCGGTGCAGGTACTGACGCTCAGGGACAGCAGACCAAGGCTGTGCTTGACGGAGACGAGTGGGTGCTTAACGGCTCCAAGTGCTTTATCACAAACGGAAAAGAAGCTGACGTATATGTGATATTTGCAGTGACCGGAAAGGTAGAGAAAAGAGGGCGCATGATGAAGGAGATATCTGCTTTCATCGTAGAAAAAGGCACTCCGGGATTCACCTTCGGTACTAAGGAAAATAAGATGGGTATATGCGGTTCGGCCACCTATGAGCTTATATTCACAGACTGCCGCATCCCTAAGGAAAATCTCCTCGGCAAGCAGGGCAACGGATTTAAGATCGCGATGCATACTCTGGACGGCGGACGTATCGGTATAGCTGCCCAGGCGCTGGGACTTGCTGCAGGTGCGCTTGAGACCACGATAAACTATGTCAAGGAAAGAAAGCAGTTTGGTAAAGCTATCGGAAACTTCCAGAATACACAGTTCCAGCTTGCTGATATGGCTACGAAGGTAGAGGCAGCCAGACTTCTTGTATATAAGGCAGCAAGGAAGAAGGATGAATATGTGCAGAATAACAAGGTTTCTTATTCTGTGGAAGCGGCTCAGGCTAAGCTGTGCGCTGCTGAGGTAGCAATGGAAGTTACGACCAAGGCTGTCCAGCTTCACGGTGGATACGGCTATATCAAGGAATATGATGTAGAGAGAATGATGCGCGATGCCAAGATCACGGAGATCTATGAAGGAACCAGCGAGGTTCAGAGA
>CADCRB010000284.1 GCA_902803745.1 uncultured Lachnospiraceae bacterium | reverse complement strand
TATGAGAAGGAGCTGCAGAGACTTGAATGGGAACTGTCAGACGGTGAGGCTGATTTCGGTATAGCGATGATAAATATGAATTTCCTCAAAAGGATCAATGATACCTATGGACATGAGCAGGGAAATATCGCGATCAGGAAACTGTGCTATATTGTCTGTCATGTATTTGAGCACTCTCCGGTATTCCGCACAGGCGGAGATGAATTTGCGGTCATACTGAAAAATGATGACTATGAAGACAGGGAAGCTCTGATAGAGGATTTTAAGACGAAAATGGAGCAGCTTCAGAGTGATTTTTCGATAGAACCCTGGGAGCAGATATCCGCGGCCATAGGCGTGGCCGTATATGAAAAAGAAAAAGATTCCGGGGTGGACAGTGTAGTAAAAAGAGCCGATCAGCTCATGCATGAAAATAAAAAAGAAATGAAGGAAGCAATTCAGTAAAGGAGAATACAACGGTGGAAAAAAAATATGATGTGGTAGCTTTGGGCGAGCTTTTGATCGATATGACAAATAATGGAAAGTCAGAGCAGGGTAATTCCCTTTATGAGGCAAATCCCGGAGGAGCTCCCTGCAATGTCCTTGCAATACTGAAAAACCTTGGGCATAAGGTAGCCTTTATCGGAAAGGTAGGCGATGACATCTTTGGGCATGAACTCAAAGATGTGCTTGAGGAGATAGGGATCGCTACAGACGGTCTTGTCATTGACAAGGATGTTCGTACTACTCTTGCATTTGTAAAGACCTTTGAAGACGGTGACAGGGATTTCTCGTTTTACCGCAATCCGGGTGCGGATATGATGCTTTCCAAAGACGAGATAAAGGATGATCTTTTGAGGGAGACAAGGATATTCCATTTCGGAACTCTGTCGATGACTGATGAAGGAGTAAGAGAGGCAACTCTCCATGCGGTAAAGACTGCCAGGGAAGCAGGTGCACTGATATCCTTTGATCCCAATCTGAGAGAGCCGCTTTGGAAGAGCCTTGATGAAGCCAAAGAGCAGGTCCTTAACGGGATGTCATACTGTGATTTCCTTAAGATATCCGATAATGAGATCCAATGGCTCACCGGAGAGGAAGACTATACCGAAGGCATAAAGAAGATATATGAAAAATATGATATCCCGCTCATAACCGTATCCCTGGGAAAAGAGGGAAGCAGAGCCTATTATAAGAAGGACAGGACTTCGGACAGCTTTATCATGGTCGAGGCAGCACCCTTCCTTCAGCAGAGCACGATAGAGACCACAGGGGCGGGAGATACCTTCGGTGGATGTATTCTTCATTTCATTCTTGAGAAAGGTCTGGATGATCTGTCTGAAGCTGACCTTAAGGAGATGCTGACCTTTGCAAATGCCGCTGCATCCATTATCACAACAAGGCGCGGTGCCCTTCGCGTCATGCCTTCTTCAGAAGAGATCTCATCAATGATTTAACCTGTATGGCTTTTGAATATAACTGTACCAGTGCGCACAGGCATTTGGTACAGTTTTTTGTTTCGACACACTGCGTATTATGTCCAATTTCTTCCCCCTGCCATTTTGTGATATTATGTGAAACGATACGCATGATCAAGAACAGAGGTTTGAACAATGAATAAGAAATACATGCTTGGGATAGATATAGGGTCGACTACTGTAAAGGCGGCACTGATGGATGAAGAAATGAACATCCTCTTTTCCGACTATCGCAGGCACTTCGCTAATATAAAGGAAACTCTTTCAGATCTCATGGAAGAGGCTTTCGGGGTTACCGGCGACGTGGATGTCGCGCCTATGATCACAGGCTCAGGAGGACTCACCCTGGCGAATGCGATCAATGTACCATTCACACAGGAGGTCGTGGCCGTCGCCACTGCCCTTAAGCACTATGCGCCCAGGACTGATGTGGCCATAGAGCTGGGAGGCGAGGACGCCAAGATAATATATTTCGAAGACGGCAATGTCGAGCAGCGGATGAACGGTATCTGCGCGGGAGGCACAGGCTCCTTTATTGACCAGATGGCATCTCTGTTGCAGACGGACGCAGCAGGCCTGAATGAACTGGCTAAGGATTTCAACTCTCTTTATACCATTGCTGCCCGCTGCGGAGTATTCGCAAAGTCCGATATACAGCCGTTAATAAATGAGGGCGCGAGGAAAGAAGATCTTGCAGCATCTATTTTCCAGGCTGTGGTAAATCAGACTATTTCCGGTCTTGCCTGCGGCAAGCCGATCAGGGGACATGTGGCCTTCCTTGGGGGTCCCCTGCATTTCCTCCCCGAGCTTAGAAATGCTTTCATACGTACATTAAGACTTGATGAGGATCATTCGATCACCCCTGAGAATTCCCATCTTTTTGCAGCCATAGGTTCAGCGATAAATCATGATGATGAATATCTCAGGCCGCTGTCATCGATCGTGGAAGTGCTGAAAAGCCCCATACATCTTGAGTTTGAGGTGGAGCGTATGGAGCCTTTATTTGCCGATGAGAAGGCATATAAGGATTTTACGGCAAGACATGATCAGGCTAAAGTCAGAAAGGCTTCCCTTTCTTCTTATAAGGGAAATGCATACCTTGGCATAGATGCCGGATCTACTACGACCAAATGTGCTCTGATCTCCGAAGAGGGGGATCT
This sequence comes from uncultured Lachnospiraceae bacterium, assembly GCA_902803745.1. GTDB lineage: Bacteria > Bacillota > Clostridia > Lachnospirales > Lachnospiraceae > NK4A144. The sequence goes on along the minus strand of CADCRB010000284.1, from coordinate 232 downwards.
TCTGTATTCATTTTATTCAAATAATAACGGCTCTCCTTTGATGACGGCCATAGAGTCGATAAAGGAGATATATGATAAGAAGCCGGAAGATGTAAAGATCGCGGGAGCCTGCTCTACGGGGTACGGAGAGGCTCTCATCAAGTCTGCACTGCAGCTTGACGAGGGTGAGGTGGAGACCGTCGCGCATTATTATGCGGCGGCTCATTTTCGCCCTGATGTGGACTGCATCCTG
>CADCRB010000283.1 GCA_902803745.1 uncultured Lachnospiraceae bacterium | reverse complement strand
ATAGGTTGATACTACAAGTCTGGTTGGCTTATATTCCCTCCAGATATGTACTGCAGGCGCATAAGCCTGTATTGAACAGTTGGGTTTCACGGCCACGAATCCCCTGCTTGTCCCGAGCCTTTTTCTTTGATACTCTATTACATCTGCATGCTCGGGATTGATCTCGGGGATGATCATCGGAACATCAGCTGTCCATCTATGGGCTGAATTATTTGACACCACGGGAGTCTCGGCGAGCGCATACTCCTCCTCTATCCTTCTGATCTCATCCTTGGTCATATCCACAGCAGAGAAGCAAAAGTCTACATCCTTCGATACTTCAGCAACATCGGAAACATCCTTCACCACAATATCCTGTACAGAGTCGGGCATTGGAGTCTCCAGTTTCCATCTTTCTCCAACGGCCTCTTTATATGTCCTGCCGGCAGATCTGGGACTTGCAGCTATCGTTTTTACCTCAAACCAGGGATGATCATTAAGCAGCGAAATAAATCTCTGTCCGACCATGCCGGTACCGCCAAGTATGGCAGCCTTTAGTTTTCTTTCCATCTCTTCAGCCTCCTGTATATTCCCTGTAAAATTCTATTGCTTCCGCCATCTGCTTTCTGCCGGGAGCTCCCTTGGTAAGTCTTTTTTCCACACAGGTTTTCATTGATATTGCTTCATATATATCATCCTCAAAGACTCCGCTCTCCGTCCTGAAGTCATCAAGAGAAAGATCATCCAGCGCTATCCCCTTTCCTACACACTTCAGCACAAGACGGCCGACTATGGAATGTGCATCCCTGAACGGCACGCCTTTTTTGACCAGATAATCTGCAGCATCCGTAGCATTGGTAAATCCGCGTTTTGCGCTGAGTGCCATAGTATCTTTTTGAAAGACCGCAGTGGATATCATGCCGGTAAACTCTCTGATACAATCCTTCACGGTATCCATGGCATCAAAGGCCATCTCCTTATCCTCCTGCATATCCTTGTCATACGCAAGCGGAATACCCTTCATCGTCGTAAGAAGTGACATCAGTGATCCGTAAACCCTGCCGGTCTTGCCCCTGACAAGTTCGGCTATATCCGGATTTTTCTTCTGCGGCATGATGGATGATCCCGTACTGTATCTGTCATCTATCTCCACAAATCCGTATTCATTTGAATTCCAGATGATGATCTCCTCACAAAATCTGGAAAGATGCATCATGATCAACGACAGTGCCGACAGAAATTCTATGAGATAATCCCTGTCAGAGACAGAATCCATGGAATTTCTGGTTGGGCCGCCCTTAAAATCAAGAAGTGAAGCTGTCATTTCCCTGTCCAGATCATATGTCGTGCCGGCCAGAGCACCGGACCCCAGCGGACAGGTGTCCATCCTCTTAATTATATCGGCAAGCCTCTCTCTGTCCCTTATGAACATTTCAAAGTAAGCTCCGATATGATGGGATAGCGTCACGGGCTGGGCTTTCTGAAGATGGGTAAACCCGGGCATATAGGTTTCAATATTAGCTTCCATGATGGAAAGCAGCTCTTTTTGAAGCATAAGGAGCAGCGTATCTGTTTCTTTAACCTGCTCTTTGGTATAGAGCTTCATATCAAGGGCCACCTGATCATTTCTGGATCTTCCGGTATGAAGCTTCTTTCCTGCATCCCCTATCCGTTCAGTCAGCACGGACTCGATAAAGCTGTGTATATCCTCTGCTTCATCAGAAATGATAAGCACGCCGGATTCTATATCCTCTCTGATCTTTTTTAATCCGTCCGTTATAAGACAGCTCTCCTCTTCAGATATTATCCCCTGCTTTCCAAGCATCGTGGCATGCGCGATCGATCCTTCTATATCCTCCCTGTACATTCTCCGGTCAAAGGAAATAGACTGATTGAATTTATATGCAGAAGCATCTGTCGCTTCCCGGAATCTTCCTCCCCATAGATTTGACATTTTTAAGTCCTCCGGATAATAAGAGATGATGATACAAGCATCGTTATTCCAAGCGCAACGGCAGGAAAAAGCTCAGGTACTGAACGCGAAGCAATGCCTCCTACCAGAAGCAGCAGTGCGGATACAAATACAGAAACAAATCCCGGAGCCTGTGAAAGCATTACCCCCATAACAGTACAGAATATCAGAATAATAAGATATACCGGAATGCTCATCTCAAGCACCGTTATCCCGAAGATCAGAGCAATTATAAACAACAGGGCCAGTGCGCCCGGTCCTATCAACGGTATTTCGCCAAAGGAAATCCCTCCGCGCTCTCTGCTCTTTTTCTCTTTTTTGATCCTAACAGGAGTTCTGGCCACCGGTCTGTCACTGCTGCTGACGTGACTAAGCACATCAGTCGTTTCCGGCGCTATTCGTTTAATCTCCAAATCATCCCCTCCGAAATGTTGATATATAGAAATAATATCATAGCTTATTTGTCTTTTTTATTCAAGAATTCCACCTTAACAGTATCAAAAACCCGCAAGACTTATATCAGCCTTGCGGGTTTCTGCCGTTAGAGTGACTCGAACACTCGACCCACGCATTACGAATGCGTTGCTCTACCAACTGAGCCATAACGGCATCCTGTGTTTGACCACCGTTGCATCATCTTATCATTCTGAGTCGATACCGTCAAGCCGGTCATGGTTTATGACAGCCTGACAGCGGCATTCTCCCTACTTTGAAGGAGTGTACTTATATACAGATACCGAAAGGGGAGCGACCCTCACGCGTATTGAATTGTCTCTTCCATCGCACTCAGACTCCTCGGACATTACAGGATTCTTGTTCACAAATCCGAATCCGTCATACTTCTCGGCATCAGAACTGAAGATCTCAGTATATTTTCCGGGCTTCGGCACGCCTATCTTATATCCCTTATGAGGAACATTGGCGAAGTTTACAACGATCACAAGAAAATCGTCCTTCTTGGCTCCACGTCTTGAAAAAACCAGAATGTTTTCCCTTGCCGAAATATTATTGATCCATTCAAAACCTAAAGAATCGTTTTCCTTTGAGAACAAAGCACTGTTCTTATTATAAAAATCAAAAACATCCTTTGTAAGAGCCTGAACCGCCTTTATATCTCCGTCTTTAACCTCTGATGCCCTGGAAGAGATAAGTTTCTTCCCCGGATGAACAGCAAAATAAGAGATCAGAGCCTTAAGATTTCCGAATTTTTCATCCCGGTCTCCGGGCATATCATTCCATATATCCGCTATATCATAGAGAGGCAGGATAAACCTTTCATTGTACTGATATATCATAGGGAAGCATATCTCATTATAATGATTCGACCTGCCGAGAGGATCCTGCCGTAAGTATCCGAGAACATCCCTGTTCCAGCCATGGTTTATTTTGTAGTCAAAACCAAGCCCCTCCTCTATCGTAGGGGAAGTGATCCCGGGGAAAGTGGTATCATCATCGGATATCAGAAGCACGTCAGATGAGTATTTATGCAAGGTCAGATTCAGCTGTCTGAAGAAATCTATGGCATCAAGGTTTTCGTTTCCGCCGTACATATTCGGTGTCCAGCCACCCTCCTGTTTGCCGTAATCAAGATAAAGCATCCTTGCAACATCTGATACAACGATACCGTCAAAATGAAATACGTCCAGAAGGAACATAGCATTGGCAAGAAGGTAATCCTTTACGCCGTCGCGTCCGAGATTAAAATACTTTCTGTCTGATCCCGGCACATAGGATCGTTTTCCGTCTCCATCCTCATAGATACAGCTGCCGTCATATACGGATAATCCTCCGTCAGCGGCCGAAAAAGTAGCCGGAGACCATCTGACAAGAACTGCTATGCCAGCCTTATGCATCAGATCAGTAAAATTAGCCATATCCTTAGGATCACAGGGTGAGATATACAGTGGATCAAAATATGCCGAGACAAGAACATGGCTGTATCCGTACTCATTAACATATTTGATTATGTTTTTGGCATCTGTCTTGGAAAAATCTGTCTGTCCGTGTTCATAAATCGCGATCGGAGCATCCTCAGACTGTTTCTCTCCCCTTTCCTCAAGCCAGGCTCCATCTGCACCCGGAAGGCTGTCAAGATCATAGATAATGCTTGCCGCATCATCAGTATCTTCCATCATGACAGCATAGGGATCCCTCTTCATGATAGTCTTACCGGAGTGAAGCTTAATCTCAAATTTATATTTTTCTCCTTCCCCTACTCCAGGAACAAAGAGCTCGAATATACCGGAATCAAATAGTCTTTCCATCTGGTGAAAACGTCCGTCCCAGTTGTTGAAATCGCCTACTACGGAAACCCTTATGGCATTGGGAGCCCATACGGCAAATCTGACCCCTTCAGTTCCGTTCATTTT
>CADCRB010000282.1 GCA_902803745.1 uncultured Lachnospiraceae bacterium | reverse complement strand
ATACACATTAAGCCTCGAACGTTTACATAAGGGAGTTTTGATATATTTACATAAAGATCTTCCACCTGATCAGAGGGTATACCGTATTTAGTATCTTCATCCGCAATATTGACCTCAATGAGGATATCCTGTGTAATTCCGGCCTTTTCAGCCCTTTTATTTATCTCTGCCGCAAGCTCCTCGTTATCGACACTGTGTATCAGGTCTACCTTACCTACTATATATTTAACCTTGTTTCTCTGAAGATGTCCTATCATATGCCAGTGTATGTCATCCGGCATCTTATCTATTTTATCCACAAGCTCCTGGACCTTGTTTTCTCCAAAAACCCTTACTCCGGCATCATATGCCTCCATAAGGTCAGATACCGGCTTGGTCTTGCTCACAGCGATCAGAGTTACATCCTCTCTCTTTCTGCCGGATCTTTTGCAGGCATCAAGAATGTTGTTTTCGACTATTGCAAGGTTTTCCTTTATCATTTTTCTTCCCCTTTTCCGTTTTTAAGATCTGTATCCGTTACGAAATCACTGTCATTCACACCGTCTCCGTCAAGTACTATATAGTCATATACCTGCAGATCATACATTGATTCTGATTCGACTATGGAATATTCCTTATTGGAATTGATCACATTTATCTTCGTAAAGTCAGCATATCCTTTATTCATGTTATAAACGCCTGTCATAACATCTTTTTCACCCACCGTAAAAGAATCCGTCGAGTCGGGTTTTACAAGCACGTCTCCGTTTGCAAAAACAGAAGTATCGATATAAAGCATATCATCCACCCGGTTATAAATATCCGCATTAACGTATTCTGTGGATTCAGTACCGCCTTCAAGGTATATCTTCCTGAGGAATCCGGCAGAATCACGTGCATTGCTGTCAGTTGCATACTCTGCCGGTATCAGATAAAATTCACGGCTCACAATGGCGGAATTGGGAACCTTAAGTCCTTTCACCTCATCCAGCACAAGCTCTATGTCTACAAATCTGTCAGTCGCAAAAGCGATCATTGAATCGTTAAAATACAGGACACCATAGTTCTTATCCTTATTGGTGATAATTTCCACCTTGGCCAAAGACTCATAATCATTTTTCAAAAATCTTGTTTTTACGGTACTGTTGCTGCTTATTGCTTTTGCAGTGGTTTCATCCAGAGGAAATACTATCTGCCAGTTCTCACTTGTTATCAGTTTATAGGCGGGATCTCCTCCGGACACAAGATCGCCGTCAACCAGCAGCTCCTTGTTATAGGCGCCTTCGTCAAAGGTTTCTTCTGTGATCTGTGATGCCGTAATGCCTTCAAGACTGTCATAATCGTATACTATGATGCCGCTGTCGGGAGAATACCCCATATCAACCAGCTCACCGTATGCATTTGACGAGATAGATCTAAGGTCATCCAAAGCACTCTGATTTGCCAGCTTCCTTACAGTGCTTTTGATAGAATCCTGCATCCTGTACACATCATAAAAATCCTTATCCGAATAACTTGCAGAAAAGCCTGACAGCTCATTTCTAAGCTCATATAAGGCCTCATCCGAAAGGACAGCATTGATCGCAGCCGAGTCCTTGATCATTTCGGACAGAACTCCGCTTTCATCTATGGAATAAACAAGTCCGCCTTTACTGATATGCTCATCCTCTCCTGCATAATAATTGATATAACCGTTGTTGTTTGCAGATACCACCTGCTCGACTCTTATGGCTATACCGCGGTAAGTACTGTCTACAGCCAGGGATCCTTCGGTCACTTCATAACCTGCAAGCTGTGTGACATGCATACCGGAATAGATTATCAGCACGAGATACACCAATATGGCTCCGAAAATAAGGGAGCCTGCGTTGATATAGTGTTTTTTTACTGTCTGATTGTGTTCTTCCATGATCTCCTCAGGTCAGTTCAGAGAAAGGCTTCGCTCATAAAAAAGGGCGGGAATAACCCCGCCCTCTCCATCACCTTAAGTTATCAATCAAAGTGCTACTATCACTTTGTCAGCCATATCATCCGGAAGCTGATCCTTTGTAACCGATATGCTCACCGAAACCGTGACACCGTATCTTTCGCTGAGCTTGTCAATCTTCCTTAAAACCTCGATATAATCATCATCTTTAACATATGCTGTCTTGAGGAATGCATCTATATAAAGCTGCTCCAGATCGTGATCCGCCGAAATAAGGCCTGCCGCAAATCCGTAAAACTCAGCCGAACTTGATAAACCATATTTACTGACGTCTACAAGCCTGATGGAGTTCTTCAGCTCCAGGATATGGGATGAATCCTTATCCACAAATACCAGGCTTCCCTTGGCATTCTTTGCCGCCTCATTAGCTTTGTCAAGCAAAACCTTGGTCTTGCCCTTTCCTTTTTCTCCCGTGATAAGCTGAATCATAGAAGATCCCTCCTTAATAAAAATCTTAGATAAGTATATCAAAAAACTGCAATTTATACAATCTACTTTTGCTACTGTAAAAGAGATAACAGATTGTTGGTCTTTTTATAAAGTACATCTGCATTGTCAGCTTTCATCACCACTGAAATATATGAGCTGTCCGATGAATCCTTGGCAAGCTGGACCAGACAGCTGCCGGCCGCAGCCGTCGTTCCGGTCTTGCCGCCGATGACAGTAACTGATGCCGGAGGGGTGATCATTCCGTTCACGAATCTGTTAGTCGCCTCACACTCAAAGCTGATATCTCCCCCGGATGAATCATGATAAACCGTGGAATACTCGCTCATACCGATTATCTCGATGAATTTTCCATAGCTGATGGCTTTATTAAATATAAGATAAATATCATAAGGAGTCGTATAATGATCCTCATCCTGAAGTCCTGAGGGATTAACAAAATGGGAATTTGTAGCTCCAAGTTCCCGTGCCTTTTCATTCATCATCACAGCAAAATCATCTATGGAGCCGGCTATATTTACGGCGATCAGATTTGCAACATCATTTGCGGAATAGATAAGGAGAATATGAAGCGCCTGATCCATGGTCATGGTATCTCCGGCCCTGAGCTTTATCTTCTGCACATCATTAGCTGTAAGCACACAGCTTTCATCGGCTGTAAGCACCTGGTCCATATCACATTTTTCCAATGCAATAAGCGCCGTGAGCACCTTGGTCATGCTTGCAGGATACAGTCTTTCATAGGGGCTTCTGCAATATAGCGTCTTTTTTCCCTTAAGATCATATAACATGGCGGCAGCATATGATTCCGGTCCGGTATCTATTTCATTTTCAGATGTGGATTCTTCCCCGGGTATGCAAAGATTTGCTGCAAAAGGCTCGGCGCATTCCCTGACATCCTGAGACTCAAAACGGAACGCGCTTTTAGATGTATCCTTATCAAAGGGTATATCATATGCTTTTTCGCCACAGCCCGAGATAATAAAGGTGATCATCAATATAAAGATCAAACCGGAACGTTTACTTAAATATCTCACGCCACTCCATGTCCCCTCTGTCCATCGATTTCACAAGAAGCTCCGCCGTAGCAAGATTAGTGGCAAGAGGTATGTTGTGTATGTCACAAAGCCTGACTATGCTCTGATGCACAGCCATCTCACTGCTGTCCAGCGAGTCAGGATCCCTGAGAAATATGACCAGATCCAGCTCGTTATTCTCTATCTGCGCAGCAATCTGCTGCTCTCCTCCGAGAAGGCCGGCCAGATATTTATGCAGGCTGAGATTTGATGCCTCCTCGATAAGCCGTCCTGTTGTCTCTGTAGCATAAAGACTATGCTTTGCCAGTATCCCCCTGTAAGCTATGCAGAAATTCTGCATCAGTATCTTTTTTGCGTCATGCGCGATCAGACCTATGTTCAATACCTTCTCCTCTACAAACGCCAGTTTATAATCTGACATTCCCCCTCCAAATACAGTATTATAGCACAAAAGCCTTAAAGTGCATACGCTGAGCCTTACTTATCAAGGTAAAATGAAAGCGAAGAAACCTGCCTTCCCTCCACGTTCATCAATCCCACATTAAGAACCAGACCTATCTCAGCAAGAAGACAGATAAGTGACGTCGAACCATAACTGATAAATGGAAGCGGCAGCCCGGTATTTGGGAGAAGTCCTGTTGCCACGCCTATATTTGCAAATGACTGGAAGCCGATGTGAGCAGCCACACCGGCACAGATCAGCGTCCCCGAAAGCTCTGTCGCCCTCCTT
>CADCRB010000281.1 GCA_902803745.1 uncultured Lachnospiraceae bacterium | reverse complement strand
TGTACGTCACGGGTTCTGTCTATCCGGGTGAGCTCCTTCTTAAGCTCGGTGATGCGATGGGATATCTGTCTCCTGTCAAGCTCTATCTGCTTTTCACCGATGCCTTTATTTGCCCTGCTTCCGCCGCCTCCGCCCTGGCGTCCGAGATGCTGCCACATTCCGGAAAGCCTCGGGAGCATGTACTGCAGATATGCAAGCTCTACCTGTATCCTTGCTTCACGCGTACGAGCCCTTCTGGAGAAGATCTCGAGTATCAGGTTTGTCCTGTCCCAGACGGGGATGCCTATGAGTTTCTGGAGATTTTTCATCTGTGCAGGTGAGAGATTTCCAAGGCATACTGCGTATTCAGCATTACATTGTCCTGCAGTATATGAAAGTTCTTCGGCCTTTCCCGATCCTATGTATGTAGCAGGATCAGGATGTGGAAGAGCCTGCGTTATGGCAGCCCGGACATCAAGATCACAGGCCTCACAGAGGCTTTCCAGTTCTTCCATGGCATTATCAAAATCCTCATCACCCTCGTTTAGACGGAGACCGACAAGGATCACGGGTATGGGATTATCATTTGCTGCAGTATATTCCATATCCTGTATTCTAACACTTCCGTCCTGATACTTAAAAGAAAAGGATCGTCAGGGATGATCAGTGAACGCTGACATTGATAAAACTGAATAAAAGCTTTACAATTATGCTTTAAGTATCAATGGATAAAGGCGAAAGGACAGATCATGGCTTTAGTGGAAATAAAAGACCTCTGCGTATCTGTGGAGGAGAATGAGATTTTAAAGGATATCAATCTGAGTATCGGGAAGGGTGAGACGCATGTCCTTATGGGACCGAACGGCGCCGGCAAATCAACCCTCGGAAATGCCCTTATGGGTAATCCGGCATACGAGATTACAAAAGGAAGTATTTATTTCAACGGACTGGATATAAAGAAAGAGAGCCCTGACAAGAGGGCAAAGGCCGGAATGTTCATGTCATTCCAGAATCCCCTTGAGATCCCCGGCATATCAGTTTCTTCATTTATCAGAAATGCGATAATCCAGAAGACAGGAGAGAAGATAAAATTCTCCCAGTACCGCAAGGATCTCGCGGCAAATATGGAGATACTTGATTTTGACAGCTCCTATAAGGACAGGGATCTGAACGTCGGATTTTCAGGCGGAGAGAAAAAGAAGGCCGAGATCCTGCAGCTTCTGATGCTGAAACCCAAATTTGCGATACTTGATGAGACCGACTCGGGACTCGATGTGGATGCGGTCCGCACCGTGTCCGCAGGGATCAAGGCTTATCAGAAGCAGGAAGACGGTGCGCTCCTTATCATCACACACAGTACGAAAATACTGGAATCCCTTCATGTGGACTATACGCATATACTGGTAAAGGGACAGATAGTGGCGGACGGAGACGGGTCGCTTGTGGATGACATCAATAATAACGGCTTCGAAAAATATATCCCGGATTAAGCTTACAGATATGGAAAAAGAACGTACAGAAGTAAATGACATAGACAGAAGCCTCTACGACTTCAGGTATGAGGAGAAGGATGAGGACTTTTATAAGGTAAAGGAAGGGCTTACTCCGGATATAGTGCGTGAGATCTCAAAGGAAAAGCACGATCCGGACTGGATGCTGGACTTCAGACTCAAAAGCCTTGATATCTATAATGAGCTTAAGGTTCCTGACTGGGGGCCGGATATATCAGGGCTTAATATGGATGATATCGTAACCTATGTAAGGCATAAGTCCACGATGAAGGGCGACTGGGAAGATGTGCCCGATGATATCAAGAATACCTTTGAGCGTCTGGGCATCCCCGAGGCCGAGCGCAAAAGCCTTGCCGGGGTTGGTGCACAGTACGACTCCGAGCTCGTGTATCATAATGTAAAAGAAGAAGTGCTCGCGCAGGGTGTCGTATATACCGATATGGAGTCGGCTCTCACAGGGGAATACGAGGATATGGTGAGGGAGCACTTCATGAAGCTGGTGCCTCCCACGGATCACAAATTTGCAGCACTCCATGGCGCGGTATGGTCAGGTGGTTCGTTCGTTTATGTGCCGCCGGGTGTCAAAGTCGAGATACCCCTGCAGTCATATTTCAGACTCAATGCGGCGGGCGCGGGACAGTTCGAGCATACCCTTATCATAGTATCGGAGGGAGCTGATCTTCATTTCATAGAGGGCTGCTCAGCGCCGAAGTATAATGTGGCCAATCTCCATGCAGGCTGCGTGGAGCTTTTCGTGGGAAAGAATGCGCGCCTTCGCTACTCCACCATCGAAAACTGGTCCAAAAATATGTACAATCTCAATACCAAGAGATCCATATGCGAAGAGGGGGCCGTGATGGAGTGGGTTTCGGGCTCCTTCGGCTCGCATGTATCCTATCTGTATCCCATGACCATACTCAAAGGCAATGATTCCCACTGCGAATTCACCGGGATTACCTTTGCCGGAGCCGGCCAGAATCTGGACACCGGAGCCAAGGTGGTGCAGGCAGGAGAGAGGACCTCCACGGTAATAAACACCAAATCCATATCAAAGAGCGGCGGCATCAGCACCTTCAGAAGCGCGCTTACCATCACCGAGAAGGCTAAGGATTCAAAGGCTTCAGTATCCTGCGCATCCCTGATGCTGGATGATATATCGAGATCCGATACTATCCCCGCGATGGACATACGAACCAATGAGACCGACGTAGGACATGAGGCTAAGATAGGCCGTATATCGGATGATGCCGTTTTCTATCTCATGAGCCGCGGCATATCCGAGGAGGACGCCAGAGCCATGATAGTATCCGGCTTTGCAGATAATGTATCAAAGGAGCTTCCTCTGGAGTATGCAGTGGAGATGAATAATCTGATACAGCTTGAGATGAAAGGAGCGATAGGATGATGAAGATTAATTCCGTTAAAGCTCCTACATGGAATGCCCTGAAGATAAATGATGCAGTGATCGAAGACAAGATCACATTAAACGGCAGCGGCCGGGCTATCGTGGAGAAGCTAGCAGCCGGAGCAGTCATAGGGAATGAATCCTGCAGCGAATGCGGCGGCTGCGAGCTTAAAGAT
>CADCRB010000280.1 GCA_902803745.1 uncultured Lachnospiraceae bacterium | reverse complement strand
CGAGGCCGGAGGACAGGTACATATGAAGCATTACCTTCTTGCTGTTAAGTATGAATTCGTTAAGGTCGGAAAGGTATTTACCAAGTCAGACTTCGAGCCCTATGCCGCAGAGGTGGGACTGTAGATTTTACGGATCGTATTTTACGGCGAGCATCGTGATATCATCGGACTGCTCGGAATTTCCTACATAATCTTCAATATCACTGTACACTTTTTTGATGATATCCTGAGGGATATCGTTCGCTGACTGGTTGAGACAGGAGAGCATGCGGTCGATGCCGTACATCTCTTCTGAAGGACCCTGCGCTTCAGTAACCCCGTCAGTGTATATGAAAACCACAGAGCCGGGAGCAAGCTGTATTTCAGAGTCGTTATATTTCTCGTCTTCCTTTAATCCCATTATCATTCCATGTTCTTCATCACTCATCAGTATATACGGTGCATTGCCGTTTTTGACTGCGGGAGGTTCGTGTCCTGCACAGCTGTACTTAAGGAGACCGGAGGTAAGATCCAGGATCCCGAGCCAGACCGTGACAAACATCATTGATGAATTGTTCTTGCAGATATACGGACATATTGCTGTCAGTATCTCTCCGGGGGTACCTCCTTCATGAGCTCTGTAGCTTATGAGATTTTTTGCTGACATCATAAAGAGCGCGGCCGGTACTCCTTTGTCGGATACATCTGCTATGAGAAAAGCCAGATGCGTTTCGTCCACAAGGAAGAAATCATAAAAATCGCCGCCTACCATCTTTGCCGGTTTCATGCCGGCATAAATGTCAAAATCATTCCGGTCCGGAAAGGCAGGGAAAAAGCTGGGCAGCGCTGAAGCCTGAATATCATAGGCCATCCTGAGCTCTGTGCTGGCTCTCTCTTTTTCTCCGGCAAGAAGCGCGACCTGGGTGGTATAGCGGTCCATTTCCTTTGCAAGAGACGTGAATTCTTCCGCAAAGGTTCCGATCTCATTCTGGATATGGATCTTGGACAATTCGGCTTCCACTTCCTCGGAGTTTTTATTGATCTCGTACCGCTTTGCTACATTGCTTATCCTGCTCAGAGGCTTCAGGAGCATGAGGTACAGTGAGAGAAGAATGACCAGAGTAGAGAGGGTAAGCTCTCTAAGGGCGCGTTCTCTGGAGGAGGAAATAAACTCCAGATGAGCATAGACCTCTTTACGGTCGAAGGAGTTGCAGAGAAATGCCGTCGGTGCCTCTCCGTTAAAGGTAAGCTCGCGATAGAAGCCAAAGTCCTCATTGTTGGTATACTGTCCCCAGGTCCAGGTTGTATTGTCGTTTATCACAGTATTGTAATTGACCCACTCAAGCCTCTCCTCTTCGATATCGCGGAACTGTCCCAGACGGCATGTTCCGTCAGGATTCATCTCGGCATCAAAAATGATGAGCGCTTTATCGGTATCGTCGGGAATGATAAGAAACAGATCGTCAAGATCATGTGCGAGAAATTCTTTTTCGAAGTATTCGGCTATCCTGTTATAGCAGTGCTCTGCAAATATTTCCTGCTGCTCCGGGGTTAACTGTTTGGCCTGATCAGAAGTGATCTTTGACAGATGGCGAAGGCTTTCTTCCTGGTCATCTGTTGTGGTCGCAAGATCGAAAGTGATCACATCGGCGTTATTTATCCAGTAATTCATAAGCCAGGGCAGGGAATTAAACTGCTCCATGTAGACAATGACATCGGAAAGATGCGAGTCATTGCTGTCATGTATTGTCTTGAGGTAAGAGACAAAGGCCGAGGAGGTGATCATATTTCCGACGACAAGGGTTGTCATTATGCAGAGTGTCAGTATTATCCCTCCTAAATGGATGAGTACCATCTTTTTTGTCAGGGAAAGATACAGATATAAAATGGTGATCGCCAATATGAAGGTGGAAATGGAGACCTTTGACAGAGCATAGCCTAAATATATTTCGATCGCAAAAAGCATAACAGGCAGAATGAGAAGCAGCCTGTCAATCTTCCAGATACAAATGTAGGTTGTGATTGTGAATATAAGGAAGAAGATATTTAATATGATAAAGAAGATGCGGGGTAATATATTTACGATGGTATATCCCAGTGCCTGAAAGGCGAAAACGGAGATAATATCAAGGAGGAGCGGGATCAGAAGGACACGGAAGTGCCTGCGGATCCTGTCTTCATATCCTATCTGGCACGCAGGATATTCCACAAGGAAGAAACGGCCGGCATGCAGACCGGATATAACGAGGAATGAGATCAGATAATCTCTGAGCCAGAGCAGATTCGTCGTTTGTTCAAGCATATCGTATATTATGTCAGATATGGAGGAGATGACAGTTGCGCCCATTGCGGCGCTGAGGATCCTGATGCTGAATTCGTTTAATTTTTTGCTCAGTACGAAATGAAACAGTGTTATCGACAGGATAAACACGGCTGAAGCATCCAGTACAATTGTGACTGTCAAAGCATCAAGGAGATTCATGCAAAATATTATATCACAGATCATTGATTTTCATCAGTTGCAATAATCTCTCATAAGCGTTTTGTTGAGTTGGCGTGTTTATTTTGTTAAAATGCTATTTATGTGGAGGTGGAAAGGAAAATATGAAAGATCTTCGACCAATGACAAAAGAAGAAATAACCGAAAGATTTGATCAGGCCCTGAAGGACGGTTCGATCTACGTCTGTTTCCAGCCCCAGATAAATCATATGACGGGACGGATGATGGGCGCGGAAGCTCTGATGCGATGGGATGACCCGGAGCACGGTCCGCAGCTTCCTTCTGATTTCATCCCGATACTTGAGGAAACGGATCTTATCTTCCCTGCGGATCTTTTCGTGTTCAGGGAGGTATGTGACCTTATCCGGAAGTGCAGGAGAGACGGCCGGGCAATAGTGCCGGTATCTGTTAATATGTCGCGCTATGACATAATCAACGGTCACGGATATGTGTCAGAGATCGAGAAGATAAGAAAAGAAAATGATGTCCCCGTAAATCTTCTGCGCATAGAGATAACCGAAAGCTCGGCCGCAGGCGGAGTGGAGGTTTTGTCATCAGTGCTGGCTCAGCTCCATGAGATAGGATATATAGTGGAGATGGATGATTTCGGCAGTGGTTACTCCACCCTGAATGTCTTAAAGGATATCGATGTGGATGTCATAAAGCTGGATATGAGCTTTCTTGACGGAAAAATCGGAGGCAGGGGCGGTACCATAGTGAGCTCGATGGTGCAGATGAGCAAATGGCTTAAGACTCCTGTCATTGCTGAGGGTGTGGAGACTTTGGAGCAGGCGGATTATATGAAGAGCCTTGGATGCTTTAATGTGCAGGGATATCTGTATTCCAAGCCTGTAGCCGCGGATGATTTTTTCAGGATGACAGACAAATTCGGGTGTGAACCGGAGTATGACAAGACCGGACTTTTGAACGATATAGACAACGGAAAATTCTGGGATCCGGATTCGATGGAGACGCTTTTATTCAATAATTTTGTGGGGCCTGCCGCGATCTTCAGTTATGAGGACGGAAGGGTAGAGCTTTTGCGCGTTAAT
>CADCRB010000279.1 GCA_902803745.1 uncultured Lachnospiraceae bacterium | reverse complement strand
GCTTCGTCCGTTTTACTGCTTTGGTTTAAAGAATTGTCTTCTTTGTGTTTTTCTTTCAAAGCTGCGTTGCTGTTTAGTTTTCAAGGTTCTTCGCGCTTTATGCGCACAATCACACTACGCACTTTTTTTGCGAGTGCAACGGTTATCTTATCATTACGTTTTAGGGAAGTCAAGGGATTTTTTAATGCTTCCTCAATCTCTCCGGATGAACTGCATAGCGCTGGGCTGTTTCCTCTGATATTACGCCCTTTTCCAGAAGCTTAAGGATGCTTTCATCCATAGAGACCATGCTCTCGTCAGGACTGGAATAAATGATTCCGTCAATCTGATGAACCTTACCGTCACGTATCATATTTCTGATGGCGGGAGTCATTGTCATTATCTCAAATGCAGGAACCACCCCTCCCTCTATAGTGGGAAGAAGCTGCTGGGAGATAACAGCATGAAGTACAGATGAAAGCTGTACGGTTATCTGCCTCTGCTGGTTTGCAGGGAAAACGTCGATGATCCTGTTAATTGTATTTGATGCTCCCATGGTATGCAGAGTAGACAAAAGCAGATGTCCCGTTTCAGCAGCAGTCATAGCCACAGATATGGTCTCAAAGTCTCGCATCTCTCCGAGCAATATTACATGAGGGCACTGTCTGAGAGCAGCTCTCAATCCTGTAACATAGCTGTCCGTATCAACGCTTATCTCTCTCTGGCTGACTATGCTCTGCTCATGTCTGTGCAGATACTCTATGGGATCCTCAAGAGTTATCACATGGGATTCTCTTGTCTTATTAATGTGGTCGATCATACACGCGAGCGTTGATGATTTTCCGGATCCCGCAGGTCCCGTCACAAGCACCATACCATTGGGCTGCTCACCAAGTCTTACTATATTGGAAGGGATCCCAAAGGCTGTGGGATCGGGAAGCTCAAATGAGATTACCCTGAGCACCGCAGAAATTGTACCCCTCTGTTTATATCCGCTGACCCTGAAACGTGACAGTCCCGGTACAGATAACGAGAAGTCATCATCACCACCCTCATGGAGCTTTGAAATATCTCTGTGAGCCAGTTCATAGATCTCCCTCACGTTCTGCTCTGCTTCATCCGGCGACAGCTTGATATATCCCTCTTTTGTAATAACGCCGTTTTTATAGAATGAAACCGGTCGTCCCGCTACAATAAAGATATCCGATACATTCTGTTCAACTGCCTGTTTTAAGATTTCCTCTACCATTTTATTATTGCCCTCCTATGATGGCCCCTGCGGCCCCTCAGGTCCTACCGGTCCCTGCGGCCCGGATGTGCTGCCCATATCTGTCGGAGCTTCCCAGCTCGCGGTATCTGAAATTATCCATCCTGTAATATAATAATCATTCCCTTCCTCATTCGGTACTATAGTAACCTGAAGCTCCTCCATGGCTGTGCCAAAAGGAAATGAAAAAGTCGTTTCCGTATCCGGGATCCTGTCCAGCGTCGCAAGAGTTTCCTCAGCCAGATTACAGGCAGCATGATAATTCTGCGCCCTCTCTATGATACCGTCACTCTGCTCCAGACTGTTCTTCGCAGTGGAATACGCAATACCACTGAAAGAAAACAGACAGATGCTGACAAACACCACGATAAGCATCGGAAGACCGATAGTCCTGGGTGAATTATCTCCCATTTTCGCCCTCCTTTGCAGCCTCATCCTTCACAGCATGCTCTACCTTCAGTTCATATATCGCTGCAGGATCGGAAGCATTATTAGAATCATAGCACGCAATATCTGCCGTATAAAGCTTCCCGGAAAGAGATGTAGTGACTATCATATTATATTTATCATCTCCGTAGCTCAGCAAATACCGTCCGCCTTCATCAGCCGAAAGTCCTCTGGCCGTAAGCAGGCTGTCTATCTCCGAAACCGATCTTGCAGATCTTATGATCTCTGCCACATCATTTGTCTCCGCAACAGCCAGATCTTTTCCTTCCGCCTGCCTTGACAGTACATACGCCTGACCGAAAACCGACAAAGTCACGGACAAAGAAAGGCTGAAAAAGATCAGGGCGAATAAAAGCTCCAGCAAAAGCATATTGCCGGATGAAAGTCTCGTTCTCTCCTTCACAGCTCACCTCCCGCCCCGGCTTCCTCGCCGCCGGGAAGCACCGCTCCGTAAGCCGGACTCCCACCCGATTTCAGCGAAAGGTAAGTCTCTTCTTTCCTTCCGTCCGCATCCGTAAACTCTATCCTTACAAGTCTGTCTGACAGCTGCTCCGGCTTCATTTCCTTCATGGGAAGGATCTCATTACCATCAGCCGCAGTGCTCTCCGTGACCTTTTCTTTCTCAATAAACAGTTCCCTGAGGTATCCGTCATACACATATATATAGGTTATATATGGCACTTCCTTCACAGTCTCGTCTATAGTCAGCGCTGCGTTTCCCTCGAAATCGGAAATACCTATCCTTCCTGCCAGATCGTGATTTCTGAATTTTTCGGAAATATACGCCGCTGCCGTCTCGGTATCAAATCTCCCCTCAGCACGCTCCACTATATTCCGGTATATCTGCACCGAAAAAGTGACGATCCCGAGAGCCGAAAGTGTAAATATCAAAAACAGGAGCATAGGGAAGATATCAGTGATACGGTTTCTTTTTTGCATCATTCATCCCCCGTTCTTGTTACGGTAACAACAGGAGGGATCCGGCTTCCCCTGACCTCATATTCAATGGAAAAAAGATCCCTGTCATAAGTCAGACCATAGACTCTCTCGATATAATCCAACGTCTTGGGATATCGTCCGGTAGTGGCATAGCAATAAGTAACATCTCGCTGTATCGCCTTCTCAAGGCTTTCCTGTTGCCTGTCGATATTTCCTTTTGACGCATTATTAACAGCAAACAAAAAGATCAAAAGGACAAGCGCAAAGCCAATGATCGTAAATGCAGTTTTCCCCGGTCCTTTCCGCCTTCTTTTCATATTGAAGAAACTATACCCAGCAGCGGGAACATTACCGACATAAGTATCGCACCGATCACAAGCGACAGCACTACAATGAGCACAGGCTCTATGGTCCCAAGCGCATTGCTTATACTGTTGTCTATTTTCTTCTGACTTAGATCTGATATCTGCTCCATAACTACGTCAGCGGATCCGGTACGATGTCCTATCGTCATCATCCTGGCATTGACACCTGAGAGTATCCCCGACTGTTTCAATGCCTCATCAAATGGTGATCCGTCGATAAGCCTCTTTTTACAGTCTGCGACCTTCTCGGAAAAAGTCTTATCCTCAATGATATCCGAAACCATATCTATACCGAAATCTGGAGAAAAACCCGACCTAAGCGCCAATGCAAGGCCATCCGCAAATCTGCTGGTCGCGATATCGTTTCTGAGTCTTCTGAAAAACTTGAACTTTGAAAGAAATGCCAGCCCCGCCTTTTTTCCTTTCTCAGTCCGGGTGCATATTATCACAGCCACAAGAAGAGCTGCGAGCAATACTACAAAGATTACGGAATAACTTCGTATCGCATCGCCTACATTGAATAAAAAACCGGCGAACCCGGTCATCTCCGATCCCAGTTGTCTGAAAACCTGACGGAATACAGGCATTACCTCAAGCAGGAGCACCAGGATGACCACAAGGATCATTCCGGCCATAACCACGGGATAAGTCACTGCCTGCCTTATGGACTGCCTTATCTCCTCTTCCCTGTTGTAATGTCTGCGAAGTGCCTCCATAACATTATCCAAAGTACCGGTCTCTTCGCCGATCCGCGTCATCTTTACCATGTAGGGAGGAAAAACACCGGTCTTATCAAAAGCCTCATAAAGATATCCACCCTCATCAAGATGATGTTTTATTTCAATATAGAGCTTTCTCTCCTCGTCCGATGCCTCACTGTCATCCTGCATCATATACAGACCTTCGATCGAAGATATACCGGCCCGCAGGATGAGCGACATCTGTCCGCAGAAATATGAAAGCTCTGTATTGGTCAATGTCTTCATAGCAAATAATTCTCCTTATGAATAATGCTTAAGTATTATAACATAATGTCCCGGTTTTGAAACAGTATTCGTTCCGTCTCATCACAGGACCATCTCCGGCGGCGCGGACCGCTTACCGTCTGCTCCGCTATCCAATATAATGATCCCTCCTGCTGTAGTCCTTCGTCAAAAGCTCAAATGATCCGTCACTCTTACGTTCAAACCCCAGTCCGGGATAGAAATCCTTAACCATTCCGTTCTTTTTCGTCGGCAGATATTCTCCCACGATCCTTCCGCATCCCCATTCCTTTGCC
Source organism: uncultured Lachnospiraceae bacterium (assembly GCA_902803745.1). GTDB lineage: Bacteria > Bacillota > Clostridia > Lachnospirales > Lachnospiraceae > NK4A144. The sequence goes on along the minus strand of CADCRB010000279.1, from coordinate 1,766 downwards.
GTCTCATACACCGCATCAAAGACAAGATATTCCACTCCTCTTTTCAGTACCCTGCAGCTCATAAGCCATGTATCGATAAAGCAGCTGTCACCCTTCTTTTTCAGGATGACGCAGGAGATAATGCCATAATCGGAAAACTTATCAGAAAGCGCTGCATATATCAGCCTGACGTCGGAGTCTTTTTTCATGGACTCAAGCTCTTCTTCCGAATACCGCTGCGTCCGGAGATTAAACTGATTGGATTTATTGATCAGCTGGGCAAACCGTTTCATCTGCATTCCGTCGGGTTCGCCTGTCTTTCCCTTCATCTCAAGTGCTCTCAGATATTCATCATAATCTGCAAAGCTCTCCATAAGCTCCTGCCGCTCAGCATTCTTTACATATGTTCCGGTGCGTTCCAGATCTTCCCCGGTTACCTCTACCCATGAAAAAGCGCTGCTCTCATCCACGGCCCTGGCATAATAAGACGGATCCTCAGGCAGATCTATGACCAGAACCTCCGGCAGATACCGCCTTACTATCTCCCTCTCAGCCGGATTATCATCTGCAAATACCATAGAATCCGTTCCGATATTGAGCAGGGAAGCTATCCTCTTTATATTAGTCGCCTTATCATCCCAGTTAGCTGTAAAACAGGCTATGTCATCAAGTCTCAGTATCATATCCTGATTCTTAAGGAAAGGCTCCTTCGCCGTATCCTCATCATTTTTGCTGCATACGGCAAGTATTACCCCTCGATTTTTAAGTTCAAGAAGATACTTCTGAAAATGGCGGTAAGCTTCTCCCACGGCATCATTTGGATCCAGATTGATCCCGTCGAAGCCATCGTCTCCCACTACACCGTCCCATATAGTATTATCCAGATCCACAACGAGACACTTATACACCCTGCCCCTTGCTGCAGAGACAAGCCTTGTTATTTCCCCGCATACCCTTGGGAGCGCATCCATGCAAAAACCCGTCTTGGAAAGAAAATAAGAACTCTCGTCAAACCAGAGTTTCTTCCCGAAATACGATGCAATATAATCCATATCTAACAAGCTCACTCCCTCAGGATGCTGAAGGATTAGATCACGGTTTATCCCTCTTATGAATTCCGACCGGCTCCCGTAAAGCCCGCCCTCAAGATTTCCAAGAGGTCTCTCCGGAGGTATTACCGTGTTTGTCTGAATAATATGACAGCCCGGAAGCTTGTTCCTTATCCTCTCCCAAAGGGATCGGACATCATCCGCGCTTTCTTTGATAAGAGAATCTACTGTTTCCCTGTCGTCCAGGGGAGAAGGGATTTTTTGAATATCCCTGTGATCCGTAAGCAGGATAGTTATCTTAGGATCAAATCGATAAAAAGGAGAGTCATCATCCAGCACATCCATGCGAATGCCGTTATACTCACCCTCATAGATCGAAGCATTTATACCTGCTCCCATAAGAAAAGCATCCAGCATCAAGGTAAAATGCTGTATGCTGTAGGACCCAAGCACAGCGATCTTAAGCTCTCCCGCTCCGCTTTCCTTTTTGTGTTTCCTTATTCTCTTGCTTAGTTTCAGAAGAAGCGGCAGCTCCAGTCCGGCAAGGTAGTATGCATCCGCCTGTCCCGTTACGGTTTTATTATATAGTTCATCTATAGGGATCTCTGCCGGCAAGCCAATCCTCCTCTATAATATGACCTCAGGAAGCCTCTTAAGCGCGTCTGCTTCCTTTTCTCTCCAGGGATCTACAAAAAACCATCTGCCCTCTTCATTGAGTTCCGCAAGAGCTTCCTTTTC
>CADCRB010000278.1 GCA_902803745.1 uncultured Lachnospiraceae bacterium | reverse complement strand
CTCGCTGAACGTTTTTCTTTTTTTTTTCCCTATATATGACATTCCCAACCTTTTCATTATCAAGCTGACTGATTATAAGGCGCTTTCGGAAATGAAGGGTTCTGAACTTGCCGAAAAAGCTTTTGATGAGGCATTAAGTGTTGTAAAAGGAGTCCTGAGGGCTTCGGATGTGGTCACGTCTGCCGGGGACGGAGTGATATTTGCATATCTTCTCGGAGTAAAGGATGACATGATCCTATGTGACCGGGCGACCTCTATTATTTCCTCGCTCAGGATATCCTGGGGAGCATTCAGTGAGAATCTTAAAGAAGTTGTCTCCATAGGTATTTCTACTGTAAAGCATGATGGCGCCATGAATATAGCAGAGCTTTATGAAAAGGCCTGCATAGCTCTTATCTCTGCAGAAGACAAGCATAAGAATACCTATGCACTGTTTGCTGAGAAAGTAAAGGATGCGGATCAGTTTGTCGGGAAGAACGTATCCCTTCATGACATCGAGCTTGTAAAAAACATCCTTGATCCCATAAAGACCTGGGCATATGCTGTTGATGAGAGACTGCATCTTATCTACAAGAACGATGCGCTGACCGAGAGGATCCCCGGGGAAAGTCTCGGATATTGCTACAAGATCATAAAAGGCGAGAGCGAGCAGTGTAAGGACTGTCCTCTTCGCAAATTTGAAAATGATATCTCATCCATAGACGCGGATGTTTATTCACCGGGGCTTCGTCGGGTAATACATACCAGAACGACAAGACTTCGCATGCGCAATAATATAAAGGTATATATTATCGCGGACACAAAAGAGGATATAGCCGCACAGCTTGACGCCCTGAAAGAAAGCACCCGGCATTACAATACGGCTATGCAGAAGATACAGGATATCATATGGGAAGTTGACCTTGACAGTCTGATATGTACCCGTATAAGAGAAGAGAATATCCTGTCAATGGTTGAAAAAAGAGTAGAGGATTTTGAGACCCTCAGGGATTATTACCTTAACCATGTGGTATATCCTGATGACAGTGAAGATTTCATGTATGCTTCAAGTCCCACTCGCCTCAGGGAAGCTTCAAGGATAGGCCGGGAATCTGTTGACAATAAGGTGCGATTCCTTTATCAGGACGGAACATATCACTGGTATTCTTTCAGTGCTCTGTTTGAAGAGGGTAAAGTTTTCCTGGTTGCCCGCGATATTAACGACCTTTCCCACGACATAGTTCAGGATTATGTGACGAGTCGTCGTTTCAAGGAAATAAAGACTGATTCCCAGGCGAGAAATGAACTGGCGAAGAATTTCGAAAGATCCGAGCATGTTAACGAGCTGACCGGGATTTATGTCTTTGAATATGACGCCGCAGATAAGGATTATTATCTTAGTACGACCTTTGAGAATATGTTTGAGGTGACGGAAAACATGCTCTCAGGAGAATGGTCTTTGCTTGAAGGTCTGACTCCTCACAGCGAAGACAGAGAAAAGTATGAGAATTTCCTTCATCGTGTCAGATCAGGAAGCGATACCCATGAGATCACGGTAAGACTTATTAATAAATACAATGTTGCGCTCTGGTTCACCATCACAGTACAGACTCTTCAGGGAATCGGTAACGCACTTGCCAGGATCACAGGCTGTATACAGGATGTCAATACTGAGATGGAGATCAAGCAGGAGCTTGAATTCAGAGCTGATTATGATTCACTCACAGGACTGTTCAACAGCGAAAGCTTTTACCGAAGTGTGGAAGAGCGCATGCTCTTAAGACCAGACAGCAAGTTTGCGATCATTTCAGTAGATATAGACAGATTCCGTATTATAAATGACAGATACGGTGTTGAAGCTGGAAATGCCTGCCTTCGTGAGCTTGGCCGTGTTATACATGGATCTCTGCCCTGGGACGGTCTTGCTTCCAGATATCAGGCAGATATGTTCTCCATTCTCTATGAGTATCATGATGAACATGAACTTCTGGAATACATCGAAAAGCTGACCCTTTCTTTCCATGTGGATGAGGCCACAAGATGCGGATCCACACTTAGTTACGGTATATATAAGATAGATGACAGAAACATAACCGTAAGGCTTATGTGTGACAGGGCAAGACTCGCCAAAAAGAATATAAAAGGCAATACGCTTACCAACTTCAATGTCTATGATGACAATATCAGACTTAAGGACAATCAGAGGGCTGATCTTGAAAGCGAGATGGAGATAGCGCTGGAGAGACATGAATTTGTAATGTTCCTTCAGCCCAAGGTGTCTCTGGAAACAAATAAGATATGCGGAGCAGAGTCTTTGGTTAGATGGATCCATCCATTGAAGGGAATACGTATGCCTGGAGATTTCCTTCCGCTCTTTGAATCAAACGGCTTTATCAAGCGCATAGATGAATTTATGTGGGATGAGACTGCAAAATATCTTGCCAGACTAAAGGGGCTTGGGATCTCCGTTCCGATCTCTGTCAATGTATCAAGGCTTCATATAGGTAATACCGATCTGCTGGCGGAGCTTTCATCCCTTGTTAAGCGATATGACATTGATCCGTCAAATCTTGAGCTTGAGATAACTGAAACCCTTTTCACAGAGGATACCGGTGCACTGTATGATATCATGCAGGATCTTAAGGATATAGGATTTACAATCGAAATGGATGATTTCGGTTCAGGTTATTCATCTTTGAACATGCTTAAGGATGCTCCGGTAGATGTGATAAAGATTGACCGGTTCTTCCTGGATGAAGTTATAGATACAAAGAGAGGGAAGATAATAGTTGCGAACTCCATAAAAATGTCAAAGGAGCTTGGCATGCGGACTATAGCTGAGGGTGTCGAGACCAAAGAACAGGCTGAATTCCTGAGAGATGCCGGATGTGATATCGCACAGGGTTACTATTATTCAAAGCCCATACCGACAGATGAATTTGAAAAGCTATTGGCGGAAGGAGTACTGAAATGATCTTTGTGAGACATGAAAACCTTCGTGTCGGAATGAGGCTTGCAAAACCTATTTATGATAAAAAAGGCGTCCTTCTTTATGAAAGGGATTCGAAGCTTACCCCTCAGGGTATAGAGAGCGTAAAGAATTTCGGTATTATAGGTCTGTATATTCTGGAGCCGGCTGAGCCGGTTCCACCAATGACCGAGGAAGATATCGAATTTGAAAGATTTACGCAGACAACCAGCTTTGCGATAAAGGATGAGCTGAAGGAGCTGCATGACCATGGGAAGACCAAGAATCTTCCAAACATCACGGCCTCTATAATCAAAGGTTACGGAAGACTTGATCACAAGATCAATTTTGTTCAGAACCTTAGAAGCAAGGAAGACGAGATCGCCAAGCATTCATTATATTGTGCGATGCTGTGCGCAATGATTAGTCACAAAATAAACATACGTCTTTCAGATCAAAATGAAACCGTTACCGCAGCCATAGTTCATGGGGTCGGCAGGCTTGATATACCCGAAGCTGTCAGAGATAAAACTGAAAAGACCGATGAAGATAAAAAGCTGATATACGAATGTAAGAAGAGAGGAGAGAACATGATCGAGTCTGCCTTTCTTTCTACACCAAGTATAAAGCGTATAGTAGCCCAGTCTAACAGGATGCTGAATGCCATTGATACCGGTCATGAGCTTGATATAAAAAAGAATGTGACCGGAGCGAAGATCCTTTGTGCTGCCCGTACATTTGATAATTTGACGGCTATGAATGATGTGAACGAGCCTACCTCCGAGATATCGGCGGTTAGATATCTTATGTCACATGAAGAGTATTTTGATCCTGAGATCACATCAGCTCTTGTAGACAGCATCAATATTCTGGCCCCTGGAACTTCAGTAGAGCTTACAAACGGTGACAAAGGTCTCGTTATCTCCGAAAATCCCTCAAATGTGCTTGAGCCCATCATTCTTTCCTTTGGCGATAACCGTATCATAGATCTCGGGCAGAAACTCATCTACGGAGATCTGGCCATCAAGGATGTCATGAAGACAATGGACAACAGGAATATCATTGACAGAGAGGCCTTAAAAGCAGCAGGTATCAATATTTAAGATACATATTGATATTCTTATTATCTTTTAATTCAATTTTTTCACGCAATACAGATCATTAATCAATAATCACTGATCTTGTCAGATCATGCTCTGCTTCGGGCAGAAGCATTCTTCATATTTTCATTACAATTTCCAAACAACAGGAGGTATTAATTATGTACAGTTGCGTAAAGACACTGTCTCTTTGCGGTCTTAACGGCAGAGAGATAAGGGTTGAGGCAGACATGTCGGAAGGTCTTCCGGTCTTTGACATGGTAGGTTATCTGGGAGGCGAGGTGAAGGAGGCCAGGGAACGGGTAAGGACAGCTCTTAAGAATTCCGGGATCACACTGCCTCCCAAGAGGATAACGGTAAATCTTTCACCTGCTGACATCAAAAAGAGCGGAACAGCATATGATCTGGCTGTAGCGGTCTCTCTGATGGAGCTGCTGGGCAAGATACCGCCGCAATCGACTGATGGTATGGTAGTGATAGGAGAGCTTGGACTTTCCGGAAATGTATTGGGTGTGAACGGTGTACTGCCTATGCTGATTGAGGCAAAAAACATGGGGATAACTTCGTGTATGGTCCCCAGTGATAATATCGCGGAAGCAAAGGCAGTAGAGGGCATGTCATATGTCGGGATAAGTTCTATCAATGAGGCAAGGGATTTCTTTGAAAGCGGTCTTATATATGACAGGGATGAGGAGATAACAAACCCAGGGGAGAGCAACGGGAATACAAAAAGAGAGGTCGATTTTTCAGAGATAAACGGTCAGGAAACAGCAAAAAGAGCTATGGAGATAGCTGCTGCAGGTATGCACAATATTCTCCTTATCGGTCCTCCGGGATCAGGAAAGACGATGCTTGCCAAAAGACTGCCCACTATCCTTCCGGAACTTGATCCTGATGAAAGGATGGAGGTAACAAAAATCTACAGTGTAGCCGGACTCCTTAAGGATGGTCAGGGACTTATCACCTCGAGGCCTTTTGTAGCTCCCCACCATACCATATCGCCGGCTGCCATGGCCGGAGGCGGGACTGTGCCAAGGCCGGGCGAATGCTCTCTTGCGCACAGAGGAGTCCTTTTTCTGGATGAGCTTCCCGAGTTTTCAGGCTCCAGCCTTGAGATCTTAAGACAGCCTATGGAAGACAAGGAGGTTAATATTGCCCGTGCCGCCGGAAGCTATACATATCCTGCTGATTTTCTTTTATGCGCCGCCATGAATCCTTGTAAATGTGGTTATTACCCAGACAGAAGCAGATGCAGATGCTCGGAGAATGATGTGCAAAAATACCTTGGAAAAATTTCAGGTCCTTTGCTTGACCGGATAGATATATGCGTTGAAGCGTCAAGGCTTGAATATAAAGACATGAAATCCAGCGATAATAATGAAAGATCCTCCGAGATCCGAAAGAGGGTGGAGAAGGCTGTTGAGCTTCAGAAGAAGAGATTTGAAGGTACCGGAATAAGATTTAACTCTGAGATCGGAGTTAAAGATATTGACAGATACTGTCATCTCGGGCGCAGGGAAGAAAAACTGATGCGGGATGCCTTTGAAAATATAGGTCTTTCAGCCAGGGCTTATCACAGGATGATCAGAGTGGCACGTACCATAGCAGATCTTTGCGGTGATGATGAAATAAAATGTGAACATTTGTCAGAAGCAATAGGCTTCAGAAGTATAGACAGGAGGTACTGGAATGGATAAGACAAGGTATATAACAAGATTTGAAGATGAATTCCCTGATAAGCTCAGATTTATTCCCGGCTGTCCGGCCGGGATATATGTAAGAGGAGATCTGCCGGATCCTGAAAAGAAGACCGTAGCGATAGTAGGTGCAAGGGCGTGTTCGGAATATGGCAGAAAGATGGCTTCTTATTTTTCTTCTCATCTCGCTGCTGCGGGTGTACAGATAGTAAGCGGTATGGCGAGAGGAATAGACGGCATAGCGCAAAGAGCTGCTCTTGAGGCAGGCGGCACTACCTTCGGAATACTTGGATCCGGCACGGATGTGATTTATCCTGAGCAGAACAGAGAGATATACAGGATGATAGAAGGACACGGCGGACTCATATCCGAGCATCCCGACGGTACGGCTCCGTTGGGTCCTCATTTCGCATCAAGGAACCGTATTATATCGGGGATCTGCGATATACTGCTTGTTATCGAGGCCAGATTAAAATCCGGTACATCGATCACGGTTGCTGATGCTCTGGATCAGGGTAGGGAAATATATGCCGTTCCCGGACGTCTTACTGACGGTCTTTCTGCCGGCTGCAATAAGCTCATTTCAGAAGGCGCCGGCATGGCATTATGTCCCGATGATCTCCTCAAAGCACTCGGGCTTCTTTGTGAAGAACCGTTATCAACCTCGACATCCGGTTTTACGGGGACCAAACACTTTGATCTTTCAAGTAAAGAAAAGCTCGTTTTTGACTGTCTTGATCTCTATCCACGATCCGTGGATGAAATAGTCCGTACCTGCCGGCTGTCTGTTTCTGAGGTCATGGAGCTAGTCACTTCGCTTTGTATAAAAGGAGCCGCTAAGGAATGTGCCAGAAGCAACTATATCCGCGAGACTTGATCAAAGACTATTGACCATTTATATATTTAGGGTGTACACTCCACTTTTGAAATTGCTTACGGAGGATTTATTAACATGGCAAAGAATCTGGTGGTGGTTGAGTCACCCGCTAAAGTTAAGACAATAAAGAAATTTCTCGGTAGCAGCTATCAGGTTGTTGCTTCAATGGGCCACGTCAGGGATCTGCCGAAGAGCTCCATGGGAATAGATGTAGAAAATGATTTTGAGCCTAAGTACATTACAATAAGAGGAAAGGGTGATCTGCTCGCCTCGTTAAGGAAAGAAGTAAAGAAGGCTGATAAGATATATCTTGCAACCGACCCTGACCGGGAGGGAGAAGCCATATCCTGGCATCTTGAAAACGCATTAAAGCTTGGCCCCGGAGAAACAGACAAAAAAGTTTACCGGATAACATTTAATGAAATAACAAAAAATGCTGTAAAGAAGTCCCTTTCAGAACCAAGAGATATCGATATGGACAGAGTAGATGCCCAGCAGGCAAGGCGTGTGCTTGACAGACTTGTGGGATACGGTATTTCACCTCTGCTCTGGGCCAAGGTCAAAAGAGGTCTTTCGGCAGGCCGTGTACAGTCAGTAGCATTAAGACTGATATGTGACAGGGAGGATGAGATAGAGGCTTTTATTCCTGAAGAATACTGGAGCATTGACGCTGTATTTGATGTAAAAGGAGAAAAGAAACCTCTGAATTCACATTTTTACGGTGATGCCTCCGGAAAGATAGAGATAAAAACGGCTGAAGAGGCCAAAAGGATAAAAGATTTCTGCGAAAAAGCTTCCTATAAAATAACGGAAGTAAAGAGAGGCGAGAGGATCAAGAAATCCCCCCTTCCTTTTACCACCAGTACACTTCAGCAGGAAGCCAGTAAAAATCTCAATTTCTCTACTTCCAAGACCATGCGTATCGCGCAGAACCTTTATGAGGATGGTATAATCACATATCTTCGTACCGATTCCACCAGACTGTCCAATGAAGCAAAAAATATGGCTTCAGCTTTTATTATAGATAATTACGGAAATGAGTTTCTCGGTCTTGATTCAGTAAAGGCAAAGGAGGGACCGAATGTTCAGGATGCACATGAGGCCATAAGACCTACTGATGTGAACCGGACTCCTTCAGATATGAAAGGGACCCTCGGTCGGGACCAGCTAAGACTGTATCAGCTGATATGGAAAAGATTCGTAGCTTCCTGTATGTCGAATGCCGTATATGATACCGAGAATGTCAGGATCATTGCATCTGATAAGTATTTGTTTACTGCAAGTGCATCAAAGATAAAATTTCAGGGCTTTATGAGTGTATATAATGATGAAGAGGAGGATAAGGATGATAAAAATGTCATTTCTTCTTCACTGTCTGAAAACAGTGTCCTTTCACCTTCAGATCTTGATGCCAGACAGCATTTTACACAGCCTGCACCTCATTTTACCGAGGCAACGCTGGTACGTACACTGGAGGAGCTCGGCATTGGCAGACCTTCCACCTATGCTCCGACAATAACAACCCTGCTTTCCCGTAGGTATATTACCAAAGAGGGCCGGAATCTTTTTGTTACAGAGATGGGAAATGCAGTAAACAGGATAATGAAGGATGCTTTTCCTTCTATAGTGGATCTTAGATTTACTGCAAATCTTGAATCGCTGCTTGACGGAGTCGAGGCCGGCAACGTGAAATGGAAGACCGTAATAGAAAACTTCTATCCGGATCTTCACGAAGCTGTAGATAAAGCAAATAAAGAAATTGAGAAGGTCAAGATTGCCGATGAGGAAACTGATGTCATCTGCGAGGAATGCGGAAGACATATGGTAATAAAGTATGGCCCCCACGGTAAGTTTCTTGCCTGTCCTGGTTTTCCAGAATGCCGCAACACCAAGCCTTATTACGAAAGTATAGGGGTTGCCTGTCCTAAATGCGGAAAAGACATAGTAATGCGTATGTCAAAAAAGGGAAGAAGATATTATGGCTGTCTCGGGTTCCCGGATTGTGATTTTATGAGCTGGTCCAAGCCTTCATCCGTCAAATGTCCTAAATGTTCGGGTATGATGGTTGAAAAAGGCCAGAATCTCGTCTGCACAAATGATGACTGCAAGAATATAATACCTAAGCCGGCAGAAAACGAAGACTGAATTAATAAATTGTATTAGAATCCGTACAATCCTCTTGCATTATGTTTTAAATTGTATTATAATTAATACAATCCTGACGGAGAAATGAATTGAGCAGTATAGAACTCCTTGACAGGACGCGGAAAATAAGAGCCCTTCTGCATGATACAGAAGATAATAAACTGTCCTTTGACGAGATCTGTTCCCTTATGGGACGCATAGTTCCATCTTCTGTATGCGTGATAAGCGCCAAGGGAAAAGTTTTGGGACGTGATGAAAGAGCCATGTATCCGGATGCCTTCGGAAGAAAAAAGGGCGCTTTCATCGATGACAGTATCAACGAAAGACTCCTTAGAGTTCTTTCAACCAGAGAAAATGTCAGGCTTGACACTTTAGGAATAGATGACAACGGAGTGTTTGAGACCGAAGCATTGATTACCCCGGTTGAAATGAGCGGAGAAAGAACCGGAACTTTATTGTTTTTCAGGCGTAACAGAGGTTTTACCGTGGATGATATCATACTTTGCGAATATGCATCTACGGTTGTGGGACTTGAGCTTAAAAGATCGCTTGATGAGGAAGAGGCATCTTCGGTAAGGCTTAAGTCCGTTATGGATGATGCCATATCAGCGCTGTCTGCCACGGAAAAGCTTGCGGTAAAATCAGTATTTGATGAGCTTTATGCAGCAGAGGGACTGATAGTGGCTTCGCAGATCTCCAAGGATACAGGCATTACCAGGTCGGTCATAGTCAACGCTCTTAAGAAGCTGGAGGGTGCCGGCATCATAGCAATAAGATCTGCCGGGGTGAAGGGAACCCATATAGAAGTACTGAATCCCGATCTATATGATGCTATTGATAAAATAGAATGATTCCAAAACGGATTTTGGTTTGCGGATTAAAAGGATTTATGGCGACATAGATCCTTTTTGTGTTAGAGACCTTAACGTAGAGCGCCATAATTTAGTTTTTCAGTCGCCTTTCGATACAATATGTAGTGGCGAAGCAAAACATATATATCTATATATTGACATTTCGAAAAGGTATAATATAATAATAATTTGTTCAATACTGTAAAAGAGGGAGGATAAAATGATCAATTCTGATGTATTTAATTATGTGGATGTCATCACTTCAGCAGCTGATGCTTCATCTCTCAGAAATAAGACTATAGCGAATAATATTGCAAACATCGATACCCCCCATTACAAGAGACAGGACGTATCATTTTCGGCAAATCTCCAGCAGGCTCTTAAGAATTCCAAGTTTGAAACGCTGGATCAGAAGGTTGCATCCCTGAACACAAAGAAACTCAGAGGTGTGGTCTACACGGATAATGAGGCATACTCATACAGACTTGACGGAAATAATGTGGATGTTGATACAGAGAACGTATATATGGCCCAGAATCAGGTCGTATATCAGGGACTCACCAAATCACTTTCATCACAGTTCGAGCATTTTAAGGCTGTATCAAAGTAAGTATTTATTGAAAGGAGCGGGATATGGGAGTATTTGACAGCTTCAGTATTAATTCTTCGGGACTTACGGCCGAGCGTTACAGGATGGATGTCATAGCGGAAAACATCGCTAACGCCAACACCACCAGGACCAAGGACGGAACCCCGTACAAAAGAAAGGTTGTGACATTTCAGGAAAGATCAAATCCTGTTGCGTCATTTAACTCAGTCCTTATGAATACCCAGAGCAAGTATAATCGTTTTGTGGGTAACGGAGTTAAGGTCGGGGGACTGTACAACGATAATGTGACAGAAATGAATATGGTATATGATCCTTCACATCCGGATGCTGACGAAAACGGATATGTCACTTATCCCAATGTTAATATCGTCACTGAAATGACGAATATGATAGATGCGAGCAGGGCTTACGAGGCAAATTCGACTGCCTTTTCGGCATCAAAGCAAATGGCCATGGACGGCCTTAATGTAGGACAGGGATCATAAAAGTCTAAACAAGTGAGGTAAAACCATGGATGTAGCGCATATCAGTTCATTCTTTAATCTGTCTTCTCCCGCAGTAGAGGGGGCTGCCGTAAGATCATCAACTGTCAAATTCCCTGATGATGAGAGTTTCGGGACTTTTCTTGATGCAGCTGTAAAGCAGGTTAATGAGACGAATACTTATCTGAAACAGGAGGAGGAAGAAGAGATCAAGTGGGCCTTAGGTCTTACTGAGAACACTCATGATCTCGCTGTGGCACAGTCCAAGGCTCAGACTGCTTTGCAGTATACCGTGGCGCTCCGCGACCGGTTCCTCGAGTCATACAGAGAGATCATGCAGATGCAGATCTGATATCTGATTTAGATACGAAACGATCCGGACTTAATCATTTTATATTTTCTTATCGAAGAGAGAAAGGATAAGCAATGGCTAATTTACAGGAGAGACTCAGAGCATTATGGCAGAGATTTCTCGAATGGTGGAACAGATTTACCATAAAACAGAAGACACTCATTGTCTCGGTGGCAGCCGGGGTGATGGTTCTTATCGCCGTTGTTGTAGCTGTGGTGACAAAGCCGCAATATAAGACTCTGTATGTCAGTGATACGACTAAAGAGACAAGCGGAGTCACAGCGCTTCTTGATGAAAATGGCATCACATATGATACAAGTCAGGACGGTCTGACCATATCTGTTCTTGAGGAGCAGTATACAGATGCCGTGATACTGCTCGGAGCCAACAATTATCCTGCTGCCGAGTATTCTATTGACAGCGTGTTTGAGGGAGGCTTTTCTTCCACAGAATCCGACAAGACCAAGAAGTACCAGGAATTTATGGAGGCCAAATTCCAGTCGGCTCTCGGAAATATGGATAATGTCAAGCGCGCTATAGTCAATATCAGCGTGCCTGAAAATGACGGTACACTTCTCTCAAAAGAAAAGGAAAGCTATGCTTCAGTAATGCTTGAGCTTGAAAATCCTGAAGACATGACTCAGGAACAGGCTGCCGACATAGCAAGGTTTGTGGCTACCGAGCTTGGTAATGACACTACCTCAAATGTTGTCATCATGGACACGACGGGAAATATGCTTTATTCCGGTCAGGATGAGAATTCCCTTGCAGGAAGCGCATCAAGCCGTCTTTCTTATAAAACACAATATGATAATATCGTAAGAGGCGAGATCAATGATGCCCTTGTAGGAGCTAAGATCTATGATAATGTCCAGGTGGTTCCTAACCTTGACCTTAACTGGGATGTGGTCAAATCCACGGAGCACACATATACTCCTGCCGAAGGCCAGGATCAGGGCGTTCTTTCACAGGAGGATACCTATTCGCAGCAGACAGAGAATTCAAACGGTGATATTCCCGGGACTGATACAAACGGTGAGATTACCTATGAATATCAGGATTCGGCATTTTCATCATCTAATACCGATGAGACCAGCCGGAGCTATCTTCCGAACGAAAAGATAACAGATACGGAAAAGGCCGGTGGAGCAATTAATTATGCAACTTCTTCTCTTGGTATTACTGCCATACACTATGTAGTGTATAATGAAGAAGATATGGAGGCTTCCGGCGCGTTGGACGGCACAACCTTTAATGAATTCCGTATAGCAAATTCCGAGCGGACTAAGACAGAGGTCGATGAGGATGTATATAATGTAGTTTCCAAGGCAACCGGAATTCCGCTGACAAATATACAGATAGTAGCTTATGATGAGCCTATATTTGTACCTAAGGAAGGCGGACTTGTATCTCCTACAAATATCTTTATAATAGTACTCATCATTCTGATACTCGCGCTTCTCGCTTTTGTTGTGATAAGATCAATGAGAGCGGAGAGGAAGGCGGAAGAGGAAGAGACAGAGGAGCTTTCTCTCGATACCCTCCTTCAGAGTACTCAGGACAATGCCGAGCTTGAGGAGATCGACTCGGAAAACAAGAGTGAGATCAGGCTTCTCATAGAGAAGTTTGTGGACGATAATCCGGATGCGGTTGCGAATCTTCTTCGTAACTGGCTTACCGAGGATTGGGGGTAAGACAGGTGCCATTACCGGCCGCGCCTGCGGAGGGCGAACTTTCAGGATTGCAAAAAGCAGCTATACTGCTCATAGCGTTAGGACCGGAAAAGTCAGCTAAAATATTTAAGCATCTTAAGGATGAAGAAATAGAAGAGCTGACTTTGGAGATCGCTAATACAAGATCGGTCACACCACAGATAAAAGAAGAAGTCATAAGCGAGTTTTATCAGATCTGCCTTGCACAGCAGTATATCGCCGAGGGTGGTATAGGCTATGCCAAAGAGCTTCTGGAGCAGTCTTTCGGTGAAGAGAAGGCTTCGGATGTTATTTCAAGACTTACGGCTTCACTTCAGGTCAAGCCTTTCGAATTTGTCAGAAAAACGGATGCTTCCCAGCTGCTGAACTTTATTCAGGATGAGCATCCTCAGACCATCGCCCTGATCCTGTCTTATCTGAATCCTTCCCAGGCTGCGCAGATCATCGGTGCGCTCCCGCCTGACAGGCAGGCAGATGTAGCCAAGAGAATAGCGATGATGGACAGGACCAGCCCGGATGTCATTAAAGAGGTGGAAAGAGTGCTGGAATCAAAGATCTCATCCCTTGTTAATCAGGATTATACGATCATCGGCGGTGTGGACTCTGTAGTAGAGATCCTGAACACTGTGGACCGCGGTACAGAAAAGCATATCATGGAGACTCTGGAAGTAGACGAGCCGGAGCTGGCCGACGAGATCAGAAAGAAGATGTTCGTATTCGAGGATATCCTTCTGCTGGACGACAGAGCCATACAGAGAGTGCTGCGTGATGTTGACAACTCTGATCTTTCCATGGCGCTCAAGGGCGCGAACGAGCAGGTTCAGGCTGCGATATTCAAGAATATGTCTTCGAGACTGTCGGCTATGATAAAAGAGGATATGGAGTTTATGGGGCCTGTACGTATGAAAGACGTGGAGGAAGCACAGCAGAAGATAGTCAATATCATCAGAAAGCTGGAGGATTCTGCAGAGATCGTTATCTCCAGAGGCGGAGGAGACGAGATCATTGTCTAACGTACTTAAAGGCGGGCTTACATCCATTGAAGATGAGAAGAAGGTCATCAACTCAAATGCAATGGTTGCCGACAGGCTGAAGCTTTTGAAGACGATCATGGAGAGAGAGCAGTCTGCCGGATCGGATGATCTTTCTCCTGACGGATTTACAGAAGGTCTGGATGCCGAGATGCTGGAAGGCATCCTTAACGATCCGGATGCCGAGTCCGGAGAGGCGGGTTCAGGCAACGTCATGAAAGCTGCACCTCCCGAGCCTGCCATAGATATGGAAGCCATACAGGCCGAGGCCGATCAGATCATTGAGGATGCAAAGGCACAGGCTGACCAGATAATCCAGGAAGCCATGGATCAGGCTGAAGCCGGCAAGGCACAGATATATGAAGAGGCCCGAAATGCAGGTCATGAAGAAGGCTATGGACAGGGGCTTGCCGAAGCTGAGACTATAAAAGCCGAGCTTGCCATGAAAGAGCAGGAAATGATGGCTCAATATGAACAGATGGTATCTGAGCTTGAACCGGCTTTGATAGACATGCTTTCAGATATCTATGGTCATATCTTTAATACAGACCTTAAGGATAAAAAAGAAATCATTCTCTACCTGCTGCAAAACGCTTTGCAGAACACCGATACAACAGTTGATATAATGATACATGTCTCCAAGGATGATTATGATTTTATTTCATCTAATAAAGAGGCGCTTTTTGAGGGGATCCCGGGAGCAGATAATACCGAGATAGTCCCTGATGTTACTTTATCCCAGGGACAGGCTATGATAGATACGGGATCCGGAATATTTGACTGCTCCTTAGGTACCGAGCTGGAGGGCTTGAAAAAACAGCTCATGGTACTCGCTTACAGAAGGGAAGAGTAGGATAATGGATCTTGCCTTTGATTTTTCAAAATATCAAAGTCTGGCCACGGGCACATATTTCAAAAAACTCGGAAAAGTTGTAAACGTGGTAGGACTGACTATAGAATCCGAAGGCCCTGATGCCAGGCTTGCAGACATTTGCTCGATCCAGCCGGCAGATACGTCACTTAAGCCCATTCTTGCTGAGGTTGTAGGATTTAAAGACAGGATGACACTGCTTATGCCCTATGAATCCACCGATGGCATTGGCTCAGGCTCCATTGTTCAAAACCTCGAGCATCCTTTGATGGTCAAATGCTCAGATGACCTATTGGGACGTACTCTTGACGGAATGGGTAACCCTACCGACGGATCGGATATAATCGGTGATGAATATCCTGTAGAAGCAATGCCGCCTGATCCGATGGACAGAGTAATAATCAGTGACGTGCTTCCTTTGGGTGTAAAGGCAGTTGACGGGCTCCTGACAGTTGGCAAAGGTCAGCGGATAGGTATATTTGCAGGCTCCGGTGTCGGCAAATCGACACTCATGGGCATGTTTGCAAGAAATACAAAGGCTGAGATAAACGTCATTGCACTTATCGGGGAGCGCGGGCGTGAGGTCAGAGAGTTTGTCGAAAGGGATCTGGGACCTGAAGGTATGGCAAGATCTGTGGTAGTAGTAGCAACCTCCGATAAACCTGCGCTTGAAAGAAATAAGGCCGCCAAAACTGCAACGGCGATAGCTGAATACTTCAGGGATCAGGGTAAAGACGTTCTGCTTATGATGGATTCGCTTACCCGATTCTCCATGGCGCAGAGGGAGATAGGACTGGCATCCGGAGAGCCTCCAGTGACCAGAGGCTATCCGCCTTCAATATATGCAGAAATGCCAAAGCTGCTTGAAAGAGCGGGTAACGGTGCCAAAGGCTCGATCACAGGACTATATACCGTTCTCGTGGACGGAGACGACTTCAATGAGCCGATCACAGACACGGCAAGATCCATACTTGACGGGCATATTGTGCTGAACAGAAAGATTGCCCAGCAAAACCATTATCCCGCCATTGATGTGCTGATGAGCATATCAAGATGTATGAGCCAGATAGCAAGCAAAGAGCACAAGGCTTTTGCCGGTAAGCTTAAAAATGTTCTCGCTACATATAATGAAGCTGAAGATCTGATTAACATTGGTGCATATAAAGCTGGCTCCAATCCAAAGATCGATTTTGCCATATCAAAGATCGATGCAGTGAATGATTATCTTATGCAGACAACAGACTCAAAGTTTGACTTTGATGACGAAGTCCGTATGCTGGGTGAATTATTTGCCGAAGAGGGCTAATAAAAGGCGAAAGCGAAGCGAAGCCAGGCGCAGGGCTTTATAAGGAGACAAATGGCAAAATTTGTATATAGAATGCAAAATATACTAAACCTCGATGAAAAGCTGGAAGAACAGGCCAAAATGGAATATGCTACCCAGCAGATGGT
>CADCRB010000277.1 GCA_902803745.1 uncultured Lachnospiraceae bacterium | reverse complement strand
TATGGTATAATATCTCGTTAAGGTTTTGATCCCGCAAGGTACGGGAGCAGAAATTGATGCTGCAGAGATTTTAGGAATGTAACGGAGGTACGGCTATCATGAAGAAATTTCTTAAGGGATTATTTGGGCTGGCTGTCATAGGAGCGGCGGCTGCGGGGATCTATTATTATCTGACAGGTGATAATTATTCGGATATTGACGACTTTGACGATCTTGATGATGAGGCAAATGATGACCTTCAGGATTTTCTTGATAATGAAAGAGAAGGCAGTAAGGAAGATCATTATGTCTCTCTGGATCTTACAAAGGAGAAGGCTTCAGAGGATGATAAGATAATCGGAAAGGTCGAGGAAGACGAGGAAAAGGTCGTTAAGGCTGATTCTGACAAGAGCGAAGATGTAGAGGGATTCAGTTTCAGCGACCTTACGGATTCATAAAAGGTAACAGAGTTGAATTACAGCCGAAGGGGAATAGAATTACGACGCAGGCAGCTTCATGCGAAGATGCCTAAGCTTACGAATATGTTGGGCGCCGGCTTTTATATGGCGGCGATCATTGTTCTGGTGGCATCTGTGCTCGCTGGCAGCTTTGCAGTGGCCGGGATATTCAGAGGGATGCTGACCACGGCTCCCGACATATCCACGATCGACGTGCGTCCTACGGGCTACTCCAGCTCGGTCTATGACAGCGACGGCAATCAGATGACGAAGCTGGTAGCTACAAATTCAAACCGTATATACCAGACCATAGACAAGATCCCCATAGATATGCAGCATGCTTTTGTTGCGATGGAGGACGAGAGATTCTATGAGCATAACGGGATAGATATCAAGGGTATAGCGAGAGCTGCGTATATTGTGCTTTCCACCAAGGATATGTCGCAGGGTGCAAGTACTATTACACAGCAGCTCATTAAGAACTCGGTTTTTGACAAGTGGGCTACGGGTGAATCCAAGTTTGAAAAGATAAAAAGAAAGATACAGGAGCAGTATCTGGCCATACAGCTCGAGAGACAGCCCGGTATGACGAAGGATAACATACTGGAGCTGTACCTGAATACCATAAATCTCGGTCAGAATACTCTTGGGGTTCAGGCGGCTTCGCTCAGATATTTTGGCAAGAATGCATCGGATCTGGATCTGTCCGAGGCATCGGTCATTGCTGCCATCACCAGTAATCCCAGCAGATACAATCCCATATCCCATCCTGATAATAACGCCGTGAGGCGTTCAATGGTGCTGGAGAAGATGCTTGAACAGGGATATATCACTGATCAGGCTTATCAGAAGGCAATGGCGGATGATCCTTATGACCGCATTCAGAAGGTTAATTCCCAAACCGAACAGAATTCGATCAATACATATTTTGTAGATGCCATGGTACAGGAGATCATGGATGACTTCCAGGAGGAGCTTGGTTATACGGAAAATCAGGCCTATAACATGCTTTACTCCGGAGGACTTCAGATCTTCACCACTCAGGACACATCCATACAGAAGCTGTGTGATGAAGTGACGGCTGATCCGGAGCTGTATCCTGAGAAGACCGAATATCTCCTGGATTACAGGGTCACGGGAGTCGACAAGGATGATAATGTACAGAACTTTTCATCCCAGATGATGGAGGTCTATTTCAAGGAGCAGGGCCGTAACGGTTACGACAGGCTGTATCCTTCAGAGGAAGAGGCCAGGGAAGACGCGGAAACTTATAAGAAATATATCGAAAGCGAAGGCTACTCGGTCGAAGCGGAGACTATATCGATAACTCCGCAGCCTCAGATTTCACTTACCATTGAGGATCAGTCTACAGGCTACGTGAAGGCAATAGTCGGAGGAAGAGGTAAGAAAGAGGCATCTCTTACATTGAACCGTGCTACAGATACAAAAAGGCAGCCGGGATCAACATTTAAGATAGTATCAACCTATGCGCCTGCTTTTGATACCGGACTTAAGACGCTTGGAACGGTCACAGTGGATGAGCCTTTTAACTATGCGAACGGAAGACCTGTATCCAACTGGTATTCGTCCGGATATAAAGGACCTGTGACCTTAAGGTATGCCATAGAGCAGTCGATGAATATCATTGCGGTAAAGACTCTTACCGATATCACTCCCCAGGTGGGCTATGATTATCTGCTTAAATTCGGATTTACAACTCTTGTCGAAAATGAAGTGGGCTACGATGGATCTATACTTTCTGATGTACATCAGGCTCTTGCACTCGGGGGAATAACGCATGGCGTTAAGAATTATGAGCTTAATGCATCATATGCGACCATAGCGAACAAGGGAGTGTACCATGAGCCCGTATTCTATACGAAGATACTTGACCATGACGGCAATGTGCTTATAGATAAAACGGGAGATCCCGGAAGACAGGTAATAGGGGAAGCGGCGGCGTTTCTCTGTACCTCTGCCATGGAGGATGTTGTTACCAAAGGTACGGGTGCATCGGTTAATTTCGGAACACAGAAGATTGCCGGTAAAACCGGTACCACCACAGGAGAGAACGATGTGTGGTTTGCAGGATATACTCCATACTACACCTGCACGACCTGGGCCGGATACGATAATAACAAAAAGATGTATGACAAGCAGCAGCAAAGGCTTGCCCGAACTGTCTGGAGAGCAGTTATGGAGCCTATACATGAAGGCCTTCCGGAGCTTGATTTTGAGCAGCCACCGGATGTAACGACAGCCAATGTATGCAAGATGACCGGTGATCTGGCTTCGGATTTTGACCGTGCCGCCGGTACGGCTCATACGGAGTTTTATCGAGTGGATACGATACCGACCACGGTCTGC
>CADCRB010000276.1 GCA_902803745.1 uncultured Lachnospiraceae bacterium | reverse complement strand
CGCGATATGAAAGACCATCTACACCTGAGCCTGCGCGATATGAAAGACCTTCTGCACCTGAGCCTGCGCGATATGAAAGACCGGCTGCACCTGAGCCTGCGCAATATGACAGACCTGTTACGCCGGAACCCTCGCGCTATGACAGTTCCTCATCCGCTGATTTTTCAGACTATGGACAGAGGCAAAACACAAGGCCTGTATCCTATGAAGAGCGTGCTGAAACTATATATGAGCCGGCACCTCGCATGGAGAGTGCGGCAGACCGTCCATCATCTGAAAGCGTGAGTACAGAGACTTCTTATGACACAGACAGGTTTGAGCCTCCTGTGGATGAAAAGCCCGGAATGATCCCCAATCCGTTAAAGATGCCGCCTGTAAAAAAGAAGAGCAGTCTGGAATATGATGTGGAGTCTGATTACGGCGGATACGGCGATGAAAAAGGATCTGCATCCTCATCAGATGATGACGGATACGGATATGATTTCGCAGATGACAGCAGCAACAGAGCATCATCTGATGATGGCTATGGTTATGATTATGATGATGAGCGTACCGGTATTTCCGGCGGAGCTGGAGCAGAAGAAGGAAAATCCTCTTTTGGCGGTTCTGATGATTCTGATCAGAGCTTTGGATCAGATGAAGGGGGATATGATGATTACGGTTCGGGAGATTACGGCTCCGGAGAGTATGGATCGGATTATGATTCGGATTACGGATCAGATTATGAAAGCGGATCCGATATTTCCTCGGATTATTACTAAATAGATCGGTTAAAAGAAATATTTTCATTATGGATTTTTATATAAACTCAAAACTTAAGGTCAGTCATTATGATGTGAGCAGTCGGAAACTGCGGCAGGATGTAAGGCTGGCGGTTCTTGCGGATCTTCACAACTGTCTATGTGAGGACGGAGGCCGGCAGCTTTTTAGCTTGATAGATGCTGAAAAGCCTGATGCAGTCATTATCGCAGGGGATATGATAGATGCCCTTGAAACCTCGGATCCCACAAAGACTATGGAAGTTATAAAACTTATCCATGATCATTATCCCGTGATCTATGGAATGGGAAATCATGAGAAAAAGGTGCTTGACGGCAGATTCCTGCCAAGGATAAGGCGTGCGTTTATAAGAGGACTTAAGGCTGCTGATCTTAAAGTATTGAGTAATTCTTATAAATTTCTTGGTGATACTGGGGTTAAGGTTTCCTGTCTCGATCTGCCCATAGATTATTTCGGACGGATACAGGATCCTAAGCTGACACTAAGACAGATGAAGCATAAGCTTGGAGAGCCGGATAAGGATTATTATAATGTGCTGATAGCGCATGATCCGCAATATTTTAACACCTACAGTCTTTACGGCGCAGATCTTGTGCTTTCCGGGCATATGCATGGAGGAGTGATAAGGATTCCTTATCTTGGTGGCCTTGTATCTCCCAAGCTGAAGCTCTTTCCCGAATACGACAAGGGTTTATTTGAAAAGAACGGTACAAAGATGATAATATCAGCGGGGCTCGGAATGCATTCGATCCATGTGAGGGTGAATAATCCGCCAGAGCTTGTGGTCGTGGATCTGCATAAAGAGATTGTTTGAAATATGACTGAACTTGAATTTAAGCTGGAAAAATTTGAAGGACCGCTGGATCTTCTCCTTCATCTCATAGACAAGAATAAGGTTGATATCTACGATATCCCCATAGCCCTAATAACCGAGCAGTATATGGAGTATCTGGAGCAGCTTAAAGAAGACGACTATGATATGGATACCATGTCCGAATTCCTTGTGATGGCTTCTACTCTGCTTGATATAAAATGCAGAATGCTGCTGCCTAAGGAAAAGGATGAAGAGGGAGAGGAGATAGATCCCAGGACAGAGCTCGTGCAAAGGCTTCTGGAGTATAAGATATACAAATATGCATCTCTGGAGCTTAAAGATATGAGCATGGATGCGAGCCGTGCTCTGTATAAGGGTAATTCCATGCCCAAAGAGGTCATGGAATATGAGGAACCCGTAGATCTCGGTAAGCTGATAGGCGATACAACCCTGCAGAAGCTAAATTCTATTTTTGATGAGCTGATAAAGAGACAGGAGAATAAGATCGACCCCGTCAGATCAAAGTTCGGTACCATTGAGCGTGAGGAGGTTGATGCGGAGGCCAAGACCGTATATATAAGGGACTTTGCCAGGAGCAGGAAAAGATTTTCCTTCAGGGAGCTTCTTACTGAGGCGGGATCAAAAGCCGAGATCATCATTTCTTTCCTTTGCATACTTGAGATGATGAAAAACGGCGAGGTGGAGGCCAGACAGGCTGACATCGGAGATGATATAGAGATAATAGTAAAGGAAATAAAGGATAATGGAGATACAGGAGATTAAGGCGGTAATAGAGGGAGTACTTTTTGCAACAGGAGATGCGGTTTCCGTGGAAAAGCTCATGGAGGTTGCGGAGTGTGAGAAAGATGACATTCTGAAGGCTGCTGATGAGCTTGGAAAGGATTACGAGTCTGCCGACCGCGGGATCGCACTTGTTAAGCTGGAGGATAAGCTTCAGCTTTGTACCAAGACAGAGCTTTATCCCTATCTGCAGAAGATCGCAAAGAATAAAAGAGAGTATTCACTTACGGATGTACAGTTGGAGACTTTGTCCATCGTAGCTTATAAGCAGCCTGTCACCAAGCTTCAGATAGAGAATATAAGAGGCGTTAATTCTGATCATGCCGTAAACAGGCTGGTGGAGTTCGGTCTTGTAAAAGAGCTCGGACGGCTTGAAGCGCCCGGAAGGCCGCTGCTTTTCGGAACCACAGATGATTTCCTGAGAGCTTTCGGAGTTGATTCACTGGATGATCTGCCTGAGATAGCTCCCGAGCATGTGGAGGAATTCCGTGAAGAAGCAGAGGAAGAGGCCGAGGAGAGATTAAACGTTGGCGTTTAAATACAAGGTCGGCGGACATAAATTCGGCAGCAGGAAAGAATATCAGGCGGCTCTAAGGGACACGGAAAAGATCTGCTCGCTTAAGACGGAGGGCAGCAGTCTGACGGAGATATATGACTCTTACCTGGGACAGATCGCTGAAAAGGGTATCACATTTGAGACAGTAATAGGCCGTGATTTTCTTAAGACCGTCACTGAAAAGAGAGAGCGGCCGGGACCGGATCTTAAGTCTGAAGCCGACATAGCGCAGAATGTAAAGACATATTATATTGTTTCCAAAAAGAAACAGAAGTTAAAGTGGTTTTTGATGACCACTTTTACTTTACTATTTATCCTTTGCGCCGTGGTGCTTTGCGGGTGGTACATCAGAAACTATCAGAGCAGAAAGAAATTCGCGGCAATGCGTGAGCTTATAGATGAGGAAGCACCTGACGCGATGGTGGTTGTAAATGACAGCGTCGTAACCGAAGAGAACACGGATCAGACGGCAGACACGTCAGATGATGCCGGAACCGATTCTGAAGCTATGAAGAAAGATATCCTTCCGCAGTTCGTGAAGCTGCATGAGCAGAATGAGGATTTTGCAGGCTGGCTTACTATCCCTGGTACGGAGATAGATTATCCTGTGATGTATAGGGCGGACGACAATAATTTCTATCTGAGCCATGACTTTGAAGGAAATACTGACGTGAACGGGCTTCTTGTCCTTGACAAGCGCTGTGATCCTCAGATGTATGAGATGAATTATCTTATTCACGGCCATAATATGAGGTCGGGCGAAATGTTCGGAAGTCTCAGGAAGTATTCAAAGGAGTCATATTATAAGAAGCATCCGGAGATCGAGTTTTCTACTCTTTATGAGAAGATGACTTTTCAGATATTTGCCGTTTTCAAGTCTTCGGTGTATGATGAAACGACAGACGATTTCCGTTTTTATGATTATATCCAGATCGATAATGAAGAGCAGTTTGACGATTACGTCTCCGGCGCCAAGGAGCAGTCGCTTTATGATACAGGCATTACTCCGGCTTTCGGGGATATCCTTATTACGCTGTCAACCTGCGATTATTCGAGGGAGAACGGAAGACTTGTCGTCGTAGGAAGATGTGCTGATGAGTAGGAGAGGCAGAAAGATAAGAAGAAGAAAGAGGATACTTGGAGTGTCAGCTATGATCCTGGCACTCCTTATTGCCATACTTCCAACTTTTTCACGGGCGGAGGGAGCAATCATTGATTCCGGCACCTGTGGTGATAATCTGGAATGGACACTTGATGAGGGGGGTGTGCTTACAATATCCGGAACAGGGAAGATGTATGATTATTATGCTGATCCTTCTTCTTCAGAAGCAGTATCCCCATGGTATAATAATAGGTCTGATATTACTTCTGTAATTGTAAATGAGGGTGTGACCACATTAGGAAGTTATGCCTTTTATCATTGTAATTTGGTTACAAATATATCTTTGCCTGATTCCTTGACAGAAATAAAATCCAGTGCCTTTGATTCTTGCAGTGGATTAACAAGTATTAGTTTACCTGAAAATTTAACAAATATAGGCACT
>CADCRB010000275.1 GCA_902803745.1 uncultured Lachnospiraceae bacterium | reverse complement strand
TGATCGAGTTTACATAACTATTATTTTCGGCTATCCTCGGAACCTGCTGCCTGACATCGGCAAAATACAGCGCAGGAGCAAGATCACTGGCATCGCAGGCTATGACTTTTCCGGCGATTCCAAGCCTGTCACGGGCAGCCTTAAAGCAGTTCACCAGCTCGACCCTGCGTCCTGCAGAGAGTATGAGTATGTTTATATCATCATTTCTTATCTTCATGTCTTTTCCCGTTTCAGATAATGTAAAAGATCAGACCTTCTGCCTCTCTACAAGCTCTGCAAAGAATCCGCCGGCATTGATAAGCTCGTCGTAGGTTCCGTCTTCTATTATGCGTCCGCCATCCAGTACAAGTATCCTGTCACACTGCCGGATAGTAGACAGTCTGTGAGCTATGATCAGTCTCGTGCATTTGAGTGAATCAAGCGCCTCTGTGACCTGCTTCTGTGTCTTATTGTCAAGCGCGGAGGTCGCCTCGTCAAACATCAGTATCCTTGGCTTTCCGGCAATGGCTCTTGCTATCATAAGTCTCTGCCTCTGTCCTCCGGATATACCTCCATTTCCTTCTGCGACCATGGTGTGCATGCCCATAGGCATTTCCCTTATATCATCTGCTATCCCTGCAAGCTCGCAGGCTTTCCAGGCTTCGTCCATGGTAAGATTAGGACTTGCTATTGCCACATTCTCAAATATGCTTCCCGCTATAAGGCGTCCGTTCTGCATGACTACGCCTATCCTGCGTCGTAACGACTTCATGTCCAGCTTTCTGACATCCTTGCCGTCATAGTATACTGATCCTTTTTCGGGTTTCTCAAACCCAAGGAGCAGCCTGAGCAATGTAGATTTGCCGCAGCCGGTCCGTCCTACTATGGCGACATACTGCCCCGGATTGATCTTCAGATTCAGGTTATTTATCACAAGCGGCATTCCTTCATCATATCTGAAAGAAACATGTGCCAGCTCTATGCTGCCTGAAATTCGTGATATTACCTCCTTATCCTCCGCTATCTCTGGCTCGGTCTCCATGAGCGGACGCGTCAGATCAAGTATTGCCTTTATCTGAGCCAGCACGACTGCTATTCCGGCAAGCGACTGAAATGCAGCCATCACCATACCGTAGGCCGTATTAAAAGAAAAATAGTCCGGAGCAGCAACCTGCGATTCTATAGCGAGAGCATAAAGCACTACGTTTCCAAGCAGTCCGATCGCAGCAGGTATGGTCTGGGATATCATAAGATACCAGGGGAGACTGTATTGCAGAGAAGCAGACTCTGAATAAGTACCGGCCCACTTTGAAAATGCTCTCTTCTCCGCACCGGAAAGCTTTATCTTCTGCAATCCGGAAATAATGGCATATGAAAGGCTTGATACCTTCGTATCCTTTTCCATTCTTTCCCTCGATATCCTCACTGACAGGAAGGAAAGCAGCACAGTCAGGGCTATGGTCACAAGGATTATAACCAGAGAAGGCATTACGAGCGCAGGAGCAAATCTCCTTATCTGAAAAATATATATAAGGGAAAGCAGGGCAGTCAGTCCTGTCGAAAAAATAGCATCCATTATGCTTTGACTGAGCGCACCCATATACTGTACACGCTGGGCAAGCTCGCCGGTGCCGTATTTATGAAAAAAATCTGCCGGCATAGACAAAACACGCATCATCACGGCAGCCTCCACGGAAAACTGAGTCTTTGTCATTATCCGGTTCAGCAGCATGGTCTTCACGATCGAAAACATTGTATATGTCACGGAAAAGGAGATAAGAAATCCACCGGCCGCCATAAGAACGGTCATATTCCCCTTTGTCATCACATCCTTAAACAGCATATTCTGGAATCTCGGCATCATGGTACCGATGAGTGTCACTATCATAGCAGAAAGAACCAGTAATACCTGATCCTTAAATGTAACAGTTTTAAGCATGTATTTAAGAAAATCGCTTACAGAAAGTGACTTAAGAGGAAACGGCCTGTAGAAGCAGATGGCTTCCTCATCAAAAAGCTTTGCGGTAGACGAGTCGATCTGACGCGTCCTGCCCTCACGGGTATCCTTAAAGTAGTATCTGCCCATTCCGTCCTGCAGCAGAGCCGTAGCGCTCCCGTCGTCCAGCCTCCTCGCTATCATAGGTCCCTGCGCATCCTTATACCATCCAGCGGTAAGGACTACTCTTCTGTACATAATCCCGTGAGGACGCAGCATATACTCAAGCTGTTCCTCCGGATCCTCAACTCTTTCCGGCACTCTCCCGGGCTTAAGATGGAAGCTTTTAAGCACATCTGTGATCGCATTTTTTGTAAGGGTTTTGCTGTCAGTATATGCATTAAGGACACTGCTGCCCATGATGGCCGATGCCATATGCGCAAAAGCCCCCTCAAACTGCCTCTCATCATTTATTTTTCGCTCTTTTATCTGTTCGTCAAACCAGCCCATAATTGTTATATCAGCCTACTCATTAGTCACAAGCTGAGTATATAATCCACCTTTTGCATAAAGCTCATCATGTGTTCCGCGCTCCTTAACTTCTCCGTGCTCCATCACAATGATCTCATCACTGTCACGTATGGTAGAAAGTCTGTGTGCGATCACTATACAGGTGATACCGCGGTTTCTTATCGCAGTAACTACCTCATGCTCAGTCTTGGCATCCAGTGCCGAGGTTGCCGCATCAAGAATGATGATAGTGGGATCCTGTGCTAGGACCCTGGCTATTTCCAGTCTCTGCCTCTGTCCGCCGGAGAAATCCTTTCCCCCTTCGCTTATCACATAATCATAACCGCCGTCACGCTGAATGATATCATCATGTATCTGCGCGTCACGCGCCGCAAGTATCATCTCAAAGTCTTCTATTGACTTATCCCACATCTTGATGTTATTTGCTACGGTATCCTCATAAAGAATGATATCCTGATCGACTACGGCAAGAGATCCGGTAAATATACTCCTGTCCATATCCTGCATCTTCTTACCGTCAAATAAGATCTCTCCGTCCCAGGGCTGATAAAGTCCCGAGATCAGCTTCGAAAGAGTAGATTTACCACAGCCGGACATGCCCACAAAAGCTACACAGCCTCCGGGCTCTATCGACATATTGAAATCATTGATCAGCGGCTTGTCGAGCTTTGAATATCCGAAGGTCACATGCTTCATCTCAACGCTTCCGCGTATCTTTTCATAATCGGCATCCTCATCAAGAGGAGTCTCCGAATAAGCCGGGTCCACCCGGTAATTCATTACATCATCGATCCTCTCCATCTGGGTCCTCATCTCCTGCAGAGACTGGCTCGTGGCGATAAGCTGGGTCGCGGGTGTAGTAAAATTGTTTAGATAACCTAAAAAGGCCATGATCATACCTATTGTGAAACGTCCGTTCATCGCAAGGTAAACACCGGATATCAGGATAATGTTGGACGTTATCATGGTGACAAGTGAGGGCAGAGCCCCCAGATACTGATTCAGCTTGAAGAATTTCATCTGCGAGGTATTGACACTCGCCTGAAACCCGGACCATTTCGCAAAAAACCCGTTCTCCGCGCCGGCCGATTTCAAAGTCTCAATAAGCTCAATGCCGTTTGTCGTAGCGCCTGCAAGCTTTCCTTCGTCCCTCATCTGGACTCTGGTTATATTTACCCGCTTTGCGGATACTATGCTGGAAATAAGAAGATTAAGGACAATGGAGGCAAGTCCGATCAGAGTAAGCGGGACGTTGTAGCTCATCATTACCACGAGATAAAAGACCATCATAAAAGCCTGCAGGAAAAGGGGCGCGAACTGATCCACCAGAGTCGAAGCAATATTGGCATTTGACGCCTGTCTTTGCTGTATATCTCCGGCCATTCTCTGGCTGAAAAACTCCATGGGCATCCTCAGCACCTTCCACATGTAAGTAGAATTGCCTATTATCGCAAGCTTTCCGTTAATCTTAAGCGAATAAGCCTCCTGAATAGCCATCACCAGGATCTCCAAAACGGAAAAAACCGTCAGGCCGATCAGGAACGGATAGGTCCAGCCAGGATTTCGTCCGGACAGAAGACGGTCGATAAAAACTCTGGAGAAACCGGGTGTTATGATCTGGATCAGTGAAGTGATCACTGACAGAGTCGCCACAAAGACCGCTGCACTCCAGGCCCCGGTCATGCGCTCCCTTGCAAAGGAAAGCATGCTCTTTTTGCTTCCCTCTTTCACAAAAGAGTCCGTGGGTTCAAACATAAGGCAGATACCTGTGAAGGATCTGTCAAATTCCTCCATAGGAACCTTGACCTTCCCACGGGCCGGATCGTTCAATATGGCATGATCTTTGGTAAAACCGTCAAGAACAACAAAGTGATTGAAATTCCAGTGTATGATACAGGGAAATGAAACCTCTTCCTTCAGATGCTCTACCTCAAGCCGGTAGCCGTCTGCCTCCAGGCCATAGCTTCTTGCGGCGACAAGAATATTCTTTGCCTTGGAGCCGTCCCGTGAGACACCGCAGTCGGAGCGAACCTGCTCAAGGGGGATCCACTTGCCGTAGTAGGCAAGCACCATACAAAGACATGCAGCCCCGCACTCCAGTGCTTCGAGCTGCATCACCACAGGGACTTTGACTGCCTTTCTATGGCCCATACTATTCCTGAACCCCCGTAATAAAGGACATCGGATGTATCTGCTCAACTATGATCTGTGCATTGTATGATCCGTCAGGGAGATCTGACCTGGAAGTGATCGCGTACAGCATTTCATAACCTGAATATCCAAGCGCCGTATCAGTGGCCTGATCATACACTGCGGAAGCCTGCACCGGCGCACTGGAAACAGAGATCACATCGGAGAGTACTCCGCCTACATTTATTACAGAGCCTTCCCTGAGATCATCAGCTATATCCTTTTCCACATAGCTTACTGCAAGGCCATCATTTACAAACGCCACGGAATCAACGCCTGTCTCCAGCCTTCCGTATACGCCCCATATGATCACTCCTACTAAAAATACGATGACAGCCCCGAGTACTATCCAAAGACCGGGGCCTATCACCTTGATATAATCATTCATCTGCTCGGGAGACGCTATGCTCTCGAGACTCTTTTTTCTGAAAAGATCGTTGTTTTCTGTACTATCTGGCATCTGTCATCCCTTTTTCAGCCCTGCAGCTTCTCCACGATATTCGGAAGTTCGTTATCCACCACATCATTAGCAAGCTGACAGGTTCCCGCATTCTTATGTCCGCCACCGCCGTAGCTTAAGCATATCTTTCCTATATCCACATTTGAGCTCTTGTTTATTATGCTCTTTCCGATCATAACAGCCGTGTTCTGCTTCTTGAATCCCCAGGCCACATGCACCGATATCTGCATCTCGGGATACATTGCATAGACCATGAATCTGTTGCCCGCGTAAATGGTCTCCTCGTTTCTCAGATCTATGACACCCACATTACCCTGTATCTTTGTAAGCCTCTCAAGCTGAGCCTTGAACTTCTCTCCCTGCTCGAAATAAAGATCTGTTCTTTCCTTAACATCAGGAAGCTCAAGGATCTCATCTATAGGCTTGGTAAGACATGCATCTATAAGCTCCATCATAAGATCATAGTTCGAGATCCTGAAATCATGGAACCGCCCCAAACCGGTACGGGCATCCATTATGAAATTCATGAGATTCCATCCTGTGGGATTCAGTATCTCTTCCTTTGTAAAGTCAGCGCTGTCGCCCTTATCAACTGCCGTCATGATCTCATCGGAGACTCTCTTGAAGGTGTCCTTGCCGCCGTAGTATCTGTATACTACCCTTGCCGCAGACCTGGCATCACCGTCGATGATCCATCTGTCCTTCACGTCCACCCCGGCATTGCGGGTAAGCTCGCTCTCATGATGATCAAAAGCAAGTCCGACTCTGGGATCAAAAGGAAGGTTTGTAGTGATGTCATTCTCGGACAACTCTATCTTGCCATCCTGCACATCCTTGGGATGGACGAATTTGATATCATCAATAAGATCCAGCTCCTTCAGCAGCATGGCGCAAACCAGTCCGTCAAAATCACTCCTTGTCACTAACCTTTTCATATGATTCCTTTCCTTTCAATTGTTATACTCGCGAACAAAATCAACTGCCGTTTATAAACTGTTACGCAGTATATGTAGTTAAACCAGAATGCCTGCCCTCGGCAAGTATTAAGTATGACTTTTTGCGGACAAAATCGGAATTCATCCGCAAAAATCCGGCTTCGCCGGACACGCCGACCAGCAAGCTGGTCGCCTGGTCAAATACGATTATTGATTTTTCGATAAAAATCAATAATCTATAGTATACCAAAAAATCTTAAAACAGTCTAAGCCGTATTTTCAACGCCGGATTAATATGCATTATCATTGATCAGCCCTCTGAATGCTGTCATGAACATTATCCGTATATCAAAGAGAACGCTCCAGTTTTCTATATAATAAATATCAAATTTGATGCGGTCCTTGATCGAGGTATCCCCGCG
>CADCRB010000274.1 GCA_902803745.1 uncultured Lachnospiraceae bacterium | reverse complement strand
GTCCTTGTTGACTTTACTTGGGGAAGTCGGTATGCTTCTCTCCGACGAGAAGATTGACAAGGTGTCGGGAGGAACAGATGGATCTCATTTCAATTATAGCTGAGGAGATAAAGGCTGAAAAATGGCAGGTTGATGCTGCAGTTAAGCTTGTAGATGAAGGTAATACGATACCCTTTATAGCGCGATATAGAAAGGAAGTGACGGGTAGTCTTGATGATGAGCAGTTGAGACTGCTTGCTGCAAGGCTTGAGTATCTCAGAAATCTTGAAGCCAGGAAGCAGGAGGTTATCGGTCTTATTGATGAGCAGGGGAAACTGACGGATGATCTGAAAGAAGCGATCCTTAAGGCTGAAAAGCTTGTGACTGTGGAGGATCTTTACAGACCGTATAAACAAAAGAAAAAGACAAGGGCAGAGGCTGCAAGGAAACGGGGGCTTCAGGCTCTGGCAGACTTTATTATGCAGCAGGATACTGCCTCTCCTGTCGATGAAGAGGCACAAAAATATGTGACTGGCAGGATAAAGCCTGAATCGGACAGCAAGGAAGATCAGGTAAAGGCATCTGAAAAGGAAGTGATTGACGTTGCGGCAGCTATCGCCGGGGCTTCTGATATTATTGCCGAGCAGATATCTGATAATGCGGAATACCGCAATCATATCCGCGGGATAACAAGGGAGGCAGGGAAAGTCGTTTCTGAGGCAAAGGATAAGGAGTCGGAATCGGTATACCAGAACTATTATGATTTTGAAGAAAACGTCGAACAGATCGCCGGACACAGGATCCTTGCGATAAACCGCGGCGAGGCGGAAAAGATACTTAATGTATCGATAAAAGCGCCCGAAGAACGGATAATCAGCTATCTGGAAAAACAGGTTCTGATTTCTGATAATCCATATACATCCCCGATAATAAAGGATGCAATAGCTGATGCCTATGCCAGGCTGATCCAGCCGTCCATAGAAAGGGAGATCAGGAATGAGCTTACTGAAAAGGCAGAAGACGGCGCAATAGAGGTCTTCGGAAAGAATCTGAAGCAACTGCTTATGCAGCCGCCGATATCAGGGCAGACGGTGCTGGGATGGGATCCGGCCTTCAGGACGGGATGCAAGCTTGCGGTAGTTGATTCCACGGGCAAGGTGCTTGAAACAAAAGTGATCTATCCCACGGCTCCGCATAATAAAACAGAAGAATCAAAGAGGATACTTAAAGATATTATTACAAAAAATAATGTGACCCTCATCTCTATAGGCAACGGTACGGCTTCAAGGGAATCAGAGCAGGTCGTGTCGGAGCTTTTACATGAGATGGCTGACCCGAAGATTCACTATGTGATAACGAATGAAGCAGGAGCAAGTGTTTATTCGGCAAGCAAGCTGGCAACAGAGGAATTTCCTGAATTTGATGTAGGCCAGCGCAGCGCAGCATCCATAGCACGACGTGTGCAGGATCCCCTGTCGGAACTCGTGAAGATCGATCCGAAGTCCATCGGAGTGGGGCAGTATCAGCATGACATGAACCAGAAAAAGCTGTCGGAAACGCTGACCGGAGTTGTGGAGGATGCCGTAAACAGTGTGGGAGTGGATCTGAATACGGCCTCGTTTTCACTGCTTTCCTATATCTCGGGAATATCGGGGACAGTAGCAAAGAATATCGTTGCATACAGAGAGAAGAATGGAAGATTTCATTCCAGACAGGAGCTTAAGAAGGTATCAAAGCTTGGACCGAAGGCCTTTGAACAGTGTGCCGGGTTTTGCAGGATAGCGGACGGAGATGATCCGCTGGATGCGACAGCCGTGCATCCTGAATCATATGCGAGCGCAAGGGCATTACTTAAGAAAATAGGCTGCGGTATAAGGGACGAGGAAAAGATACGCTCATTCAGGCAGGGTATCATTGATAAGACCGCTCTTGCTAAAGAAATGGGCTGCGGGGAGATCACGCTTACAGATATCCTTGAGGAGCTTGAAAAGCCTGCGAGAGATCCCAGGGAGGAGATGCCTAAGCCGGTGCTGCGTTCTGATGTCCTTGAAATGAAGGATCTTAAACCGGGTATGAAGCTGAAGGGCACTGTAAGGAACGTGATAGATTTTGGTGCTTTTGTGGATATCGGAGTTCATGAGGATGGCTTAGTGCATATTTCAAGGATGGCGGATCGATATATTAAGCATCCTCTGGAGGTAGT
>CADCRB010000273.1 GCA_902803745.1 uncultured Lachnospiraceae bacterium | reverse complement strand
GATGTGGACATACTTTTCTATGACTGGGAGCTTGTCCCGCTTATCAATGATGCAAAGGAGCTCTGCCCTAAGATCACGGATTATTATTCGCTTCAGTCAGTAAAGAAGACCCCCTGCTTAAATGATATATTAAGAGACCTGCGTTATTCGGGAAAAAGCTGGAGTGAAACCAGTGAGGATTTCGAAGTGAAACCTGATGACCTTGCGATGATCCTCTTTACATCAGGTACGACCGGACACAGTAAGGGCGTTATGCTGACCAATTTCAATCTTACGGGAAATGCTCTTATCCAGATGCCCGTAGATGATCCGCAGCCTATGGTCGTATTGAGTGTACTCCCCATCCATCATGTATACTGCATAGATGCTGATATCCTCGCTATGATCCATAAGGGCGCGACTGTCTGTATTAACGGACCTTTATCCCAGCTTGGCAAGCATCTCAGGATGTTTGAGCCTGTGGTAATGCATGTAGTTCCTATGATCGCAAAGGCTCTTTATAATAAAATACTTGCTATGGTAAGCGCGGATCCGGGCCTTACTGAGCAGGATGCACTGTATCAGGTATATGGCAGGAGAATATCCCGCATAGTCTGCGGCGGAGGAGGACTCGCCAAGGATCTTGCAGAAAAGTATTATAACCTTGGTGTCCGTATCGGTCAGGGTTATGGTATGAGTGAGCATTCCCCCATCATTTCCGAGCCGGTCTATGACAGACCCGACAAGGTGCTTTCTGCCGGCAAGGTTATGAAGCATGTGGAGGTAAGGATCGACAAGGAAAACGAGGTACAGGTCCGTTCTCCTTTTGTTATGAAAGGATATTACGGGGATCCGGAGCTTACTGCCGAGGCATTTACAGAGGACGGATGGCTGAGGACCGGAGATGTGGGCTATCTTGACTCTGAGGATTTCCTGTATCTTACAGGAAGGATTAAAAATCTCATCATTTTAAGCAACGGAGAGAATGTAGCGCCCGAAGAGATCGAGGCCCGCTTCGTAACGGAGCCTTTGATATCTGAAATACTGGTCTACGGCGAAGACGATATGATCAAATGCGAGGTCTATCCGGATTTCAAATATGCCGAGGCAAACAGCATAAAAAATGTTCAGCTTGAAGTAGAGGAGATCATAAAGGAGCATAATAAGAGCCTGCCGCCATTCAAGAGGATAATGCAGACAGGAGTCAGAAGGGCTCCGTTCCAGAAGACCACCTCAAAGAAGATAATACGTGACGCTTTCTTTAAGGAAAAAAAGACAGCAAAGGAACAGACTGCAAACCTAAGGCTGCCTGAGACCGATCAGCAGAAGAAGATATATGAAGCCTGCGCCTCGGTCCTTGGTCACAGAAAGTTTGGCATAGATACGGATCTCTACAGCGTAGGTCTTGATTCCTTCGGAAGCATCATGCTTTTGACCACACTTCAGGAGTCGCACGGATTAGCCCTGACACTTTCCGAGCTGATGGAGAATTCCTGCGTGGAAAAGATCGAAGCATTTCTTTCCAAAAAAGCAGAACAGAATAAGGTTGACTACACAGTCCGGGATAAATATCCGCTTACAAGGCTTCAGATGTATTTTGCCTATGTGATGCGTGGCAATACCACAGCAAATCTGCCCTTCTTCTTTAAGCTGAGCAATAAGGTGGATCTTGACCGGATGGAAAAGGCCATAAGGGAACTCTTTAAGATCCATCCTGTATTATCCGACAGGGTTCAGCCTGCAGAAGATAAGCATATGTATAATTTCCGTGATGATGACCGTGAGGTCAATATCGAGAGACAGACCATGACTGATGAGGAATGGGAGGAAAAGAGAAAGCATCTGGTAGTTCCGTATATGTACATGCCGGGAGATGATCTCTACCATTTCGGACTGTATCAGACAGAGACGGCTAAATATATTTTCTTCGATGTGGCTCATATAATAGGTGACGGAATGACAATGAACATCCTTCTGGAGGATCTCAATCGTCTGTATATGGGTGAAGAGGTTAAGAAATCCGAGTATACGTTTTATGAGTATATCCTTGATGAATATGCAAGGGACGAAGCAGGACTTAGGGATAAGGACATAGCTTTCTTTAAGGAGCTCCTCAAGGGCTGCGAGATAAAGAGAAGCATCCTTGCCAAGATGGACAGCTATGACCTTGCGACAGCTCATAATGCCGTGATAAAGGGAAGGTTTATGGGACTTAACCAGAAGACCCTGCAGGGTTTCTGCTCGAAGTACGGCATATCCGAGAATGCGCTCTTCCTCACAGCCTTCAGCTATACGGTAGGACTTTTCGCATCATCTGATGATGTCGCCATCACCAGTATCCATAACGGAAGGACCGACGGCAGATGGGTTCGTCTGGCAGGATCCTTCTTTGCAACCTATGTATTCAGATATAAGCGTATACCGCATGAGACGGTCGAGCATCTTTTGAGACGTAATGCTGATCAGATATTGCATACTATGGAGACACATATGTCCAGCCAGCATGCGGATGAGATGTTCATACAGTATCAGGGAGATCTGCTGGATATACCCCAGATCGGAGGAGAGCCTGCAGAGGGTATCAAGATACAGCTCGACTCGCTGCCTTTCCATTTGATGATATATGCAGGCAATAAGGGCTACACCTATGAGCTCAGATACTGGGAAAACCGCTTTGACCGGGATATGCTGGAGGTATTCATATCTGCGATGGAGAATATAATCATCGCCATGCAGGATGAGACCTCTGTCAGAAAGCTGAAGGATCATCTTGCGGCAAAGCTTTATCCCACACATCTCAGTATACCTGCAGAAAAGCTGAATGCTTCCATAGGACATGAGGTTATACCGGATGTGACCGAAGGTTTGATGGTAAAGCCTGATGTGCTTGATGAATACGGGATAAAGAAACCCTATGGAGCATGGGGAAGGCTGTATCTTCTGGATCAGCCTGTAAACGGATGCAGTGAGACTATAGAGAGCCTATATACTCCCGGAACACTTTATGATACAGGGATAGAGGCTAGGATAACACCTGACAAAAAGGTCGAGGCTATGTATCAGGCCGGACGTACGGTAATGAGAGAGACTCTGGCAGGCAGATCCTTTATCAACCTTTTCGAGCTTGAGCGTCTGCTTAAGACTTATCCCGGTATAGAAGATGCGGAGGCTTCTCTGGAATACGGAGAGAATAACCTCTTCTATGTAAAAGCAAAGCTTAAGTCATCCGGTGATATCGACAAGGAAGCGCTGCAGCAGTTTGTGGGCGAGAAGCTCGGAAAGCATATGGTCCCGGAGATAATTGAGTGATCCGGTCACAGGACTTCCGCCTGTTTTGAAGGGAGCTGGCATTGATAAGATCTGCGGTATCAAAAGTCCTTGTTTTTATTCTGGCTGTCCTTATATTGACGGGGCTTTTGGTATTGACCGCAATGATACCTGTTCAAATGATCAGGAGCAAGAGCCTTGAATCCGCGGAGTATCTCTCTAAGAAAGAGCTCTTCGGAACTGTGCTGGAGGATGTGGAGGGAAGCAGGATCGACAAATATGCCGATGCTATCCTTCTGAACATAGCCTATCATTATGATGACGGGCATCCCTTGAGCTCTGTTATGGAGTCGGCATATTATTTCACGCCCTATCAGGAAGAAAATGAGAATTACCTTGAGGCAGTAAGAGAGGATAGGGGCGCAACTAAGCAGTATTTAAGATACTGGCACGGGTCGATCGCTGTCGTGCGGCCGCTCCTTGCCATGCTTAATGTCAGACAGATATATATACTGAATGGTATAATACTTATAATCCTTGCTGCTGCATATTTTTTTATGACAATTCGAAAGAAAATGCATATCCCGGCCTTAGGCATGGGGCTGTCCCTGATCCTTACCGCCTGCTGGTTCGTCCCACTGTCTTTGGAATATACCTGGACGGTTGAGCTGATGCTTATATTTTCGATGATCGCCATCATCCTTGCAGAAAGGCATAGGAGAGAGACATATTTCATTTTCTTCATGCTTGCGGGGATAATAACTAATTATTTCGATTTCCTTACGGCGGAGACATTGACGCTTACAATGCCCTTGCTTTTGATTCTCTGGGTTGAAAGGGCCGGGACCGGGGAAAGAGTATCGAAGGAGACCTGTGTTATGGCCTTAAAGAATGTCGCAGCCTGGGGTATTGGCTTTGCAGGCATGTGGGTTATGAAATGGATACTTGCAAGTCTTGTGCTGGGAGGAAATATGATGCCCTATGTCTCAGAG
>CADCRB010000272.1 GCA_902803745.1 uncultured Lachnospiraceae bacterium | reverse complement strand
CTCCCCATCATCTTCTCTTCAATTATCCTTATCTTTCCATAGGTTTCCTCGAGATAATCAAATAATGGCTCCCGAATATCTCTGTCATGGATTATGCTCTTTTCTATCTGCTCCTTGATCATCTTTTCTGCACTACCCCGCACCACGATAAACGACGCTACAGAGTTCTGGGCTTCTATGACTTCCTGCCTGTCAATATCACCGGCATGAATAATCCACGCCTTCCAGTGCCGTCCTTACTTAAAAAAGGGGAGCGAACCTGCTCCCCTGATCTTTTATAACAATGTCTCGTAGAAATGTACTGCTCCGGCTATCTCGTCTTCTGTCGGATGACCCTTGGCTGTACCGCCGACCAGTTTGAATGGTCCGAAGGTGTTGTACCCCTGGCAGCTGTACTCTCCGATCAGCTTGCTGTTCTTTTCATCTAACAGAGATTTGATGTCCTTAGCATAGTGACCCATCTTCATGGCATAAGTGTACAGAAGAAAGACTTTCTTTCCGGTCGGCATCTTCTCCTTAAGATATTCCATCAGTCCGGATGCAAACTTGCCGGCGTATATTCCGGAAGCTATTCCGATGCGTTCATATTGGCTGAGATCTTCGATCTTGTTCTCGGTGATATCTATCGTCTTGACCTCAGGATGAGCTTCCTTTATGGCATCAACGAGTTTCTTGGTATTCCCGTGATGTTTGGAATAATAGATTATCGCTGTAGTCATTACTGTGCAAGAGCCTTGATCTTTGCGAGCCTTCTTTCAAGTGCTTTCTTCTGCAGCTTGAGCTCTGCAATCTGAGCCTTCTGCTCCTCTATTTTCTTTAATGTAGCTGCAGATGCTGCTACTTTTTTCTTCTTTGCTGCTACGTCCTTCTTAACAGCGGTGGTCTTCTTTGCAACTACTTTCTTTGCTGCCGTAGTCTTCTTTGCTACAGTCTTTTTAGCTGCTGCTACTTTTTTTGTTGTGGTTTTCTTGACTGCTGCAGCCTTTTTTGCGGGTGCAGTTTTCTTTGCGTTTGTTGCCTTCGATGCTGCCTTTGCAGCCGTTGTTTTCTTTGTTGCCATTCTCATTTCTCCTCTTTAAAAATAAATACTATATCTGACTTACACCGGTCGGATGCCGATCCCGTAACCGACCAAAATACGGTCGCTAACGGTATCTGGCTCCTAATAAAAATCTGTTACGTTTTCAGATTGCAAAACACTGGTGATATTATGCCATAACACGCTTGTTTCGTCCAATTTTACGTCTCTATCGCCTCTGCTCCATTCTCTCTGATCCGGTGTCATACACAACCTACCTCTGTGTATATCATCCCATGCTTCCCCCTGTCTGAGCGCATGAGAGAAACGCGTTCTATCATCATCTCTTTCTTATGTATTGATACAGCAGGCAGGCCTTTATTATATACTGCTTTTCTTACGAGGGTTATATGAGGATTGAAGCGTTTTCGATCAAAGGGGATCCCGTGATCTGAGAGTGTCTTGCGCAGTCTTTTGACATAGCTCATCAGTGCCCGGTTTTCGGATATGCCTGCCCAGAATATATCACCGAAGCTTCCCACTCCTTCTAGTCTTATAGAAAGAGGCCGAAAATCTGACTCTTCCAATGCATCCATCACTTCTTCCGGATCACCGTATTCACCGATAAAGGCAAGTGTAAGGTGGAGATTCTCTCCTGGTGAATAATGTCCTTCCATCCCCTGTTCGCGAAGATCATCCTGCAGTTCGCTCAAGGTATTAAGTATTTCATCATTGAATTGTATTGATATAAACAGCCTCATATCTATTCTGTCCCGGACTCTATTGTAATATTATCATTTGCTGACGTAACGATAGAGACCATCTTCTCCGCATACTTTTCCTTTTCAAGCATCAAAACAAGCGGTTTTTCCGCTCCGTAATTAATCCTTATCTTAAACACCGGGATTCCCTTCCCGCAGCAGCAGTTCGGAGAATATGTTGACAGCTGTATCCTTACACTCTTTATAGCTGATATGGGAAGATACACGCCCTGTAAGTATATGGCTTTGTTGGAAACCTTATACTTCTCCACAGAAATTGCCGATTTTCGATCCTGTTTTACATCCTCTATAATTTTATCCGGTATCATAGACGTCCAAGCCATGTCTCTTACTCTTTCCTTAACGTTCTCCCGTTCCCATACAGGCCGTTCTTACGCAGAATCTTCTGCATCAGTCTCTCCGATTCTAATTTATAATCCAGACTGCTCAGTCGAATCTTGTCCACATGGAATTGTCAGTGATAAATTCCGTCTGGCAAAAACGATCTCTCCTTGTATTAACAGCATATGCGGTCACCAGTCCATCTGGTTTCATATCGTTAATCATTATACGCTCACCTTCTCCAGCATTAAAGATTATATGATCATATCTTACATTATTCTCCTTAAGAAACCGCATCGTATGAGGCTTTTCATAATCGCTCCTTGCTGTAAGAAGGATTATCATATCTCTGCGTGGTATGTTATCAAGGAATTCACGTGCGCCAGGAAGGAATTCATCCTTTCCAAGCATATATGGGCCATTGTGTACTACCAATGTTCCATCCAGATCAAGAATCCATGTTTTGGGCATGGGAGAGATTTTCATTTGTGCCGGTTCTAATACCATATCGTTGTCCTCTCTTATTTCGACTATCTTCTCAGGATTTATTTTTATCGCAAAGAGAAATATCACCTTGCAGTATATGTGCCTTCTATAATCCCATAACCAAGACAATTTTCACCTTCCATCAGTTCATCCATTATTAAGTCTATATCATTTGACCCCCTATCTAATCTTGCTGATGTTACATTTCGAGGCTCCTTTAAGGCATATACATAAACAATATAGTGATGAGTTCCCGCGGGTGGATACGGTCCAATATACTTGTCATACGAAGAATAACCTGTTGGTATATCGTTTTGTCTGATATTTATTTCTATCCAATGAAGCCAGTTGTTTCCATCCGGATCTATCATGAT
>CADCRB010000271.1 GCA_902803745.1 uncultured Lachnospiraceae bacterium | reverse complement strand
CCAGATCTTTTTGCCGTAATCATTGATCTTATCTATATTATCCTTGATCTGGATATTCATATTGTCCTGAAATCCGGCAAGTCCGTTATATACAGCCTGCGCCCTTTCAAGGAAGGTCTGCGCCTTGCTTACGACCAGCCCCTGGTTCGTTCCGTCCTCAGGCTGTTTCTTTAATTCCTCAACCGCTCTTGTAAGCTCCGTTAGGGACTCCTGAAAGGCCACTCCCTGCAGCTCTCCAAAGAGAGTCTCTATTTCCGTTATTGTATTGTAATTGGTGGTATAGAATTCCGACCTGCCCTGTTCCTGACGGTATGCCTTGTCGAGGAAATAATCCCTGACAGCCCTGACATCGGCATAAGTAACACCTAATCCTACCTGCTTCGGGGAGACGTTTGCCTGGCCTATGGTATCATAATGCTGATTCGCCTGAATTATCTGCTGACGTGTATAGCCGGTCGTTCCGATATTGGACAGATTGTGTGCGGTTGTATTGAGTGCGTTTTGATTTGTGACGAGTCCTGACGCTCCGACATACAGACCTGAAAACAGCGACATATTCTTCTCCTTCGCAAAACCTTTCTTATATCACTTCGGGTTACTGTTTTGCGTCAAAGCCGCCTGTCGGTCCTCCAAGAGCTGATCCTGCTATTCCGGCCGAGCGATTATAATTACCCGTTTCCGGAGCGGATCTTTGAGATTTGATTAGATTAAGATTAAAATCAACTATATCCAGGGACTGCCTGATGAGCTCACGATTCTGATCATTTATCATCTTCAGCTCGCCCACAGTGGCTTTGAGCCGGTCTCGAAGAGCTGCGATCGCATCTCTCTCCGATGGCCTTTTTTCAAGCATTTCTATAAGATGTGAAAGCTTCAAAGTCGTAACATCCCTGTTCATGACATCAGCGATATCCCTCATGGTCTCAGCCCTCTTTGAATCGAGAGCTGCCAGCCTGTCTACCACTGACTGTTCCTCATCCGTGATTTTTTGAAGTTTTTCTATCTCTCCCGCTACGATGACGGGAGTCTTCTTCCTTGAAAGATCAAGTAATGTGACGTATTCACTTTCTTCTTTATTCAGTGTGTCGATAAGCACTTCCACAAGGCTCGCCACGTCACATCACTCCGATCTTATGCTATGCCTGTTGCCTCGTTATACTTGGCAAGAAGCTTGTCTGCAAAGCTTTCGCCTGATACATTGTATGTACCTGCCGCTATCTGTTTCTTGATATCGGCTACCTTGCCTTCCCTTATATCGGAAGAAGCTTTAACTGCATTCTTTGCTGTCTGGATATCCTTTCCTATGCTGGAGATCTCCACAGCATCACGTCCGCCGGAAACTTTCTTTGTGTTTGCAGTCTTTCTGCTCTTTCCGGTTCCGTATACCTGCTGTATTGCTGTTAATGCATCTATACGCATTGAAGTTCTCCTCCTTTCCTACGTAATATAGCAATTCCATTTGCTTACACTATATTTATCGGCAGCATACGGAAATATATTAGTTGCATCGCAGGATTTAAATTGTACTTTTTTTAATACAAGATTTACTCTTTATCAAAGTATCCCCGGTATTTAACCTCACGCCCTGTTCCCGGGAAAAGATATGCATAAAGATCTATAAAATAATCATCCGTCATCCCCGCAATATAGTCAGTCACCATATCATCCGGTGTATTATCCCGGTACGGTCTGCGGTCAATATGCACATATCTCGTGATCTTTTCTATGTATTCCACATGATGCCGCACAAATACGGACTTGGGATCCATCTCTTCCGCCTGCCTTAAAAGCTCCTCATAAAGTTCCTCAAACATAGGCTCTATATCACTCTTAAAGACTGCTTCAGTCTTTTTATTCCCGTAGATCAGCGAATAATTCTCTCTCTTAGCCGCCGTAAATTCATCAAAGAAATCCGGATCCATCGAAAGATATGGTTTACCGTAGGAATTCTCTACGATATTGACTATCATATTATTGATGATCTCCGCGTTCGTAGTTCCGATCTTTTCCTGGGAATATGCCGGTGTCTCATCAAAAAGCTTAAGCTTTTCCGCGTCCTGCCTGTCCTTCCCGATATAGGCAATGATATCCGAGACCCGTACCACACATCCCTCCAGTGTACAGGGTATCAGTCTCTTTATCGCATCCTTATCCCTGTAGCACTCCTCTTTCATTTCGTCAAACCCTGTAAAATCAGTAAGATCCGTCCTCGGACGGTATTCCCTCATCTCCATCTCTCCGTTGTGGCAGATGATGCCGTCCAAAGTCTGCATCGAAAGATTCTGGCAGCAGATATCATCAAGCACTCTTACCGAATGTACATTATGATTGAAATATCTCCCGGTATGCTCATGATATATTGCAGAAAGCGCCCTCTCGCCCGCATGCCCGAAGGGTGTATGCCCTATATCGTGCCCCAGCGCTATAGCCTCTATCAGGTCAGTATTAAGGTTCAAAAGCCTTCCGATATTTCTGGCTATGCGAGAAACATATTGTACATGCAGCGCCCTCCTCGAGATATCGTCATTACGTACAAGCGAGAAAACCTGTGTTTTGTCCGAATACCTGTTGTAATAAGGGACATTCATGATCTTCTCAATGTCTCTCACGAATGCCGGCCTGTGAAGATTGGCTCTGTCATGCGCAGGATCCCTTCTTATTACGTCAGTATCAGAGCAGGCATAAGGGTTCTCCTTATGCAGCCTTCTGTCTTCCTCTATCCTCGATACCGTCGCATCCGACAGGTTCATATAATGCGTGCTCTTATTCATCTTCTTCCGAATCCACCGCCCACAGCATCACCATAGGATGATGATACTTCTTCTACCTTTATTTCTTCCTTATGATCCCCTATGACCACAACGTAAGTCTCTCCCTTCTTCAGTTCAGGACAGCTTATATTAACCGATGAAAAGGCCTGCGGAACCTCATACTCGATCAGTACATTCCCCTTCTTATCCTCGAGCGCAACTCTTGTCCCAGCCGCAGCTCCCTCGCTGTATGTATAGAGCAGGGACACCTGTGAGGACGATCGATCAAACTGCTCAGCCATGGAATAATTACCGCAGGCTACTATGGTTCCGCCACTTATCTCAGCCACTCCCCCCGACTCGCTTGCACAGTCGAGAGCGCAGTTATTACCGTTATTAACAAGGCTCACTCTGATATTGCCCCCTGTGATGATAATATCACCGTTTGAATCTATGCCGTCAGCATCCTGTCCGGAGTCATTTATTATGGTAAGATCTCCTCCGCTGATTTTGATATATGTTTCTTCATCGTCCTCATCAGAATTGTCTTTTTCGCCGCCTTTGTTGCCGGAGATTCCTTCAGGTCTTCCGCCGCCTAAGCCGTTTCCTGATATTTTTTCTCTATTCCACTCACCAGGCATCCCAGGCCTGTTGCCTGAAACCCCGGGCATACCCATTCCCGGAGGAGGACCGGGCATATTTCCGCTCACTGAATTATCCGAGGGTGATCTCATGCCATGTCCACCCGCATTTCCGGGACCCCCGCCCGGCATCTGGCCAAACATATCATCCGCCCCTCCGTTGGCGTTTATCCCGTCGTCCTTTG
>CADCRB010000270.1 GCA_902803745.1 uncultured Lachnospiraceae bacterium | reverse complement strand
GATGAGCTGAAAAAGATTTGAATTAAAAAGTATTGAAAATGGCCAATAGAGATGACTGTATTATAAAGTGTTTTATCCGATATATATGATATGGGGTAAAAGGCGAAATGGAATTCGCTATCAAGGGAGCTATCCCTGCATGGTTACAAGGAGGTAGATATGTTGGCGGAAATATCTTCTATATTCACTCAGCAGCTATCAGATCCGATGATGCAGAGCAGATCTGTACAAAGCATTCCCGGCATGACTCAGACAAGGCAGGATCAGGAGATCAGATCCTTAAAGCAGACCATGCGTATGCGGGAAATGATC
This sequence comes from uncultured Lachnospiraceae bacterium, assembly GCA_902803745.1. Classification (GTDB taxonomy): domain Bacteria; phylum Bacillota; class Clostridia; order Lachnospirales; family Lachnospiraceae; genus NK4A144. Next base: position 10,098 of record CADCRB010000270.1, on the reverse strand, counting down.
AAGGAGCTAAAAAAATCCGCAGAGGAAAAACAGGATAAGCATGTAGGATATTCAAAGCAGGTCAGTGAATTTGACAAGCTTTTAGGAGAGCTGGAAGAGGACAGCGAGAAGGAAAAGATACAGAAGATCACAAGATATAAATATAAAGAGGTAGCAGGCAAGATACAGAGGGCCAAAACCGCTGTAAGTGCAGCTCAGGCAGTGATTTCCGCAAAGCGCAAGGTGCTGGAGGTGAAGCGCAGGATATCGGAGAAGGACGGAGATCCTGAGGAGCTGCAGCTCGCCCTGACTCATGCGAAGCGTATGGAAATGGCTGCAAGAAAGAAAAGGCATCATCTGGAGCTTGAAGAGCTGGTGGAGCATACGAGAAGCCGGGATGAAAGACAGGATAAGCTGGAGGAAGCTTCTGAAGACATTAAGCAGGCCATGACGGAGAATTCCGAGGAGGAGATAGCCGCAAGAGAGGATCCTGTCTTTGAAGAAAGACAGGATATGCTTGATGAGGCAAAGGAGATGACCTCCGGGAGAAGTGAGGAAGCATCAGAGAGCATGCTTGCCGATATCAATGCGATGATCGCAGAGTATGGCGAAGATCTGCTTGAGGAGCTTGAGGAGCAGATGGAGCAGCTAGAAAACATGGAGATAGTGGATCCCCATATGAGTGAAGAGGATCTGGAAGAGCTTAAGAGAAAACACCGCGCCGCAGAGAGCAGGGCTATGATAAAGGCGGATATGGATTACCTTAAGGGGCTGCTGAAGCATATGCAGGAGAAGGGTAGTTCTGTCCGGAACTACTCAGGCCGGGGAATACAGGGAAGTATTTATCAGACATCTCCTGCGATCAGCGTATCCGACACTGCAGGCCTTATGTTTTCTGCTTCGACTGATACAGGCTTTGATATTCCTTCGCCGGAAGCATCTTCTCCTTCCGTGGATCTTGCTATCTGAATCCGAAATCTTCTTACTGCCCCGCCGTTTGAACACGGCAGGGCATCATAGGACAGTAATCCAAATTCAACAACCGAAAAAATCATACAGAACTGTGGTTATGAAATCACAGACGCCGAGCTATGGTGTCAATAAAAAAACTTGACACCATGGCCTGTCCGTGATAATATTTCAAACCGGTGCGTGATCATGGAAAAGCTTATTGAGAGAGGACTGCTGTATGACAGCTATGGCGGCCTTCTAAGTGAGAAGAATAAAAGGATATATGAAGCCTGTGTGGTCTATGATATGTCTTTGAAGGAGATAGCTGAAGAGAACGGCGTATCGAGACAGGCGGTATCGGATACTTTAAATCGCACGGATGACAAGCTCAGGAAATATGAACATGAGCTGGGGCTGATCAAAAAAACAAGGGTTATTGAAAAATGTCTTGATGAGATGAGAAAGACCCTTGACGAAGAAAAGCCTGATAAGGAAAAGCTTAAGAAAATAGCAGACAGGATAGAAGAGGTGATCTGATTGGCATTTGAGAGCCTTAGCGATAAACTGCAGAATGTTTTTAAGAAGCTTAAGAGCAAGGGAACACTTGACGAGCAGGATGTGAAGACTGCGCTTAAGGAAGTGCGTATGGCGCTCCTTGAGGCTGATGTCAACTTCAAGGTAGTAAAGCAGTTCACCAAGTCAGTCGAGGAAAAGGCTGTCGGGACCGATATCATGAACGGTCTAAACCCCGGACAGCAGGTAATAAAGCTCGTAAATGAGGAGATGACCGAGCTTATGGGTTCGGAGGCTTCCCAGCTTACATTTGCCCATGCGCCTGATCCTACGGTCATAATGATGGCGGGACTTAACGGCGCCGGTAAGACCACAACCTGCGGGAAACTTGCCCTGCATCTGAAGAATAAAAGCAAAAAGACAATGCTTGCCGCGCTGGACGTATACAGGCCGGCGGCCATAGAGCAGCTTAAGGTGAACGGCAGCAAGGTAGATGCTCCCGTATTTGAGATGGGAACAGACAAAAGTCCTGTGGATATTGCTTCTGCGGCTGTGGAGCAGGCGAGAAAAGAGCATTTTGATGTAGTGATCCTGGATACCGCGGGAAGACAGCAGATAGATGAAGCGCTGATGCAGGAGCTTCATGACATCAAAGAAAAGATACATGTGGATGACACGCTTCTCGTTGTCGATGCCGGCACAGGACAGGCGGCTGTCGATGTGGCGACAGGCTTTGACGAGAAGGTCGGCATAGATGGCGTGATCCTTACAAAGCTTGACGGTGATACCAGAGGCGGTGCCGCTCTGTCGATCAAGGCAGTTACCGGAAAGCCTGTTATGTTTGCCGCAAGCGGCGAGAAACCTCAGGATTTTGATATATTCTATCCGGACAGGATGGCAAGCCGTATCCTTGGAATGGGAGATGTGCTTTCCTTAATAGAGAAAGCCGGCGAGGCCATAGATGAGGAGGATGCGAGGAAAGCTGCCGAGAGCCTTAAAAAAGGCAGATTTACCTTTAATGATTATCTGGATTCCATGAAGCAGGTGAATAAACTCGGCGGAATGGGTTCTGTGATATCAATGCTTGGCATGGGAGGCAAGGGGCTGCCTGAGATCGACGAGGGCATGCTGAAACGTAATGAAGCCATCATTATGAGCATGACTCCCGCGGAGCGAGATGATCCGAAGCTTCTCAATCCTAAGCGCAAGAACCGTATAGCAAAAGGCTCGGGCGTGGATATCATGTATGTGAACCGCCTGGTAAAGCAGTTTGAGCAGATGAGTAAGGTTATGAAGCAGATGACGGGCGGAGGGAAAAAGAGATCCCGCTTCGGACAGATGGCACAGATGCAGAACATGATGCGTAACCTGAAACTGTAGAGCTTACTATGGATGCACTTCATTATGATATATGAGTCACAAGGTGCTTTATTCAAAAGCAGCACGAAGAGCTCCTGACTCCTGCATCATAATAAGTACAGACATCAATAATAAAAATCATAAGTTATTTTACGGAGGAAAAAACAATGGTAAAGATCAGACTTAAAAGAATCGGAAAGAAGAAAGCTCCTTTTTACAGGATCATAGTTTCTGATGCAGCAAGGACAACACAGAGTACTGCGCTTGCAGAGATTGGCACTTATGATCCCCTCAAGGAGCCCTCAGAGGTAAAGATCAATGAGGAAGAGGCACGCAAGTGGCTCAGCAACGGCGCACAGCCTACCGAGACCGTGGCAAAGCTCTTTAAGAAGGCAGGCATAACGAAGTAATATCCTCCACTGTAAACACTGGTCAGAAGGATAATGGATGGAGGTAAATCAGACATGAAAGAACTGGTAGAGACAATAGCCAGAGCTCTTGTCGATAATCCTGATAAGGTGGTAGTCACCGAGGAGGAGAACGACAGGGAGATAAATGTGACGCTTCGCGTTGCAAAAGAGGATATGGGCAAGGTTATAGGCAGATCCGGCCGCATAGCCAAGGCCATGAGGACCGTTGTGAAAGCAGCGGCGACAAAGACAGATAAGCACGTTAACGTGGATATAGCTGATGAGGAATAAGCAAAAGCTGCTTTCCGTGGGACAGATAACGTCCACTCACGGCCTTAAAGGCGAGGTAAAGGTATATCCTACAACGGATGATCCCGAGGTCAGATTTAAGCAGCTGAAGGAAGTGATATTAAAGACTCCCAAAGAGGAAATACCTGTGACAGTAAGATCGGTCAGGTTCTCAAAGAACCTGGCCCTTTTGAAGTTTGAAGGAATTGACGGCATAGACGCTGTGGAGAAATATAAGGGGGCATACATATGCGTGCCCAGGGATCAGGCCCAGAAGCTGGGGCCTGATGAGTATTATGAGGCGGATCTTATCGGAATGGAAGTGGTCTCGGATGAAGGAATGAAGCTGGGAATACTATCAAGGGTAATGCATACCGGGGCAAATGATGTCTATGAGATAGATCCGGAAAAGGAAGACAGTAAGTCCTTTCTCATCCCTGCCATAAAGGAGTGCATCAAAGAGGTGGATGTGGATAGCGGATTAATGACCATACACGTTATGGAGGGTTTGCTGTGAGGGAAAGGTAGTCATGATATTCGAGGTGCTTACGATATTCCCTGATATGGTGGAGTCGGCCTTCAGGACAGGGGTTACAGGACGCGCATCGGGCGAAGGGATAATAGAGCTCGATACCGTGAATATAAGGGAATACAGTACCAATTCCTACGGCTCCATAGACGGATATACCTACGGCGGCGGAGCTGGGATGCTGATGCAGTGCGAGCCCGTATTTCAGGCCTATGAGGAAGCCGTAAAGAGGCTTTCAGCAAGGCGTCCAGTGTCTGACAAGGAGGATGATGAAATAAAAACCCGCGTTATCTATATGACTCCGGTCGGTGAGGTATTCACTCAGGATAAGGCGAAGGAGCTTGCCGGAGAGGATGAGCTCATATTCCTTTGCGGGCATTATGAAGGCATAGATGAGCGTGTGATCGATGAAATCGTGACTGACAGGCTGTCCATAGGAGATTATGTGCTTACCGGGGGAGAGCTTTCCGCTCTTGTGGTCATGGATGCAGTATCAAGGCTGATCCCCGGAGTTTTGAAAAATGACGAATCAGCCCTGACGGAATCCTTCAATACCGGAGGACTGCTGGAATATCCTCAGTATACAAGGCCTGATGAATGGCATGGGAAAAAGGTGCCGGAGATCCTTCTTTCAGGGGACCATGCCAAGGTTGATAATTACAGGATGCATGAGATGAGAAGGGTCACGAAGGAGATAAGGCCTGATCTGTATACGAAATACATGGAGGAGCGTGGGATATTTTAGGGATAAAATAATCCTTGATATTCGCCACGGTTCTGTGATATTATCTTAAGGTTGCGAGACTTTGATGGTCCTCTGCGGGGGCGCGGATATTATTCGGAAGCCGTGCCTTAACCCGGAATGAACATCGGACTTTTACAATACAAGGAGGATTAAAATGAACGCTGATATCATCAGGGAGATCGAGGAAGAACAGAAGAAACAGGAAATTCCCGAGTTTAACGTTGGAGACACTGTTAAGGTTCACAACAAGATCCGCGAGGGAAACAGGGAAAGAATACAGATCTTTGAGGGTACCGTGCTCAAGAAGCAGGGCGGAAATACTTCAAGGGCTACATTTACCGTAAGGAAGATATCAAACGGTGTGGGAGTTGAGAAGACCTGGCCGCTCCATTCACCTAACGTTGAGAAGATCGAGATCACGAGAAGAGGTAAGGTAAGAAGGAATAAGCTCTTCTATCTGAGAAAGCTTACCGGTAAGAAGGCCAAAGTTAAGGCTGCAGAGTGATACCGGAGAGATAAAAGAAACAATTAAGGGTTCATGCGCTGATGTGCATGAGCCCTTTATTTATGTTATAGTTGTTACTATGTTTGGCAAAAAAAGACAGAGCAACGGGCTCGTATTCTATGAAAAGAAAAAACTGGTCACAGCAAGGGAGATCTATGCCTTCCTTTCCTGGGCTGCCATAATCTGCGGCGCGGTTTTATTTGCTTATGTTGCGGTATTTGCTTTCGGAGTAAGGACGACTGTCATCGGGGATTCCATGGAGCCCACTCTTGTGAACGGACAGGAGATAATGATAAACCGTCTTGTCTACAATATCTTTACGCCGGGACAGGGAGATGTGATAGTCTTTAAGCCCAACGGAAATGAGAATGCCCATACCTACGTAAAGAGGGTGGTGGCTGTGCCCGGTGATACCGTTCGTATCACGGACGGAATGCTGTACGTTAACGATGAGCCGACCGATTTTTATTCGGATAATATTGCGGATCCCGGGATAGCAGTGCTGGATCTTAAGGTTGGTGAGGATGAGTTTTTCGTGATGGGAGACAATCCGAATTCCTCGGATGATTCGAGAAATGCAAACATCGGCAATGTCAAGCTTGACACTATAATAGGCAAGGCCTGGTTTCATATGGCGGGCGGCACCGAGGGTCTGGGGAGGATACATTAATGGCTGTCTACAACTGGTATCCCGGACATATGGCAAAAGCAAGGCGTGCCATGACGGAGGATATAAAGCTTATAGATATAATTGTCGAGCTTATTGATGCAAGGGCACCTTATTCTTCGAGAAATCCTGATATAGAGAAGCTAGGTGCAGGCAAGGAGAGGATAATAGTCTTAAATAAGGCAGACCTTGCAGATCCAAAGATAAATGACAGCTGGACAGCCTTTTTTAAGGAGAGCGGGGCAAGGGTAGTGGCTCTAAACAGCCGTGACAGACAGGGCTTCAGGGCGGTGCTTTCCGTGATAGATGATGCTGCCCGGAAAAAGCGCGAGAGGGATCTTAAAAGGGGTATAAAAAACAGACCGGTAAGACTGATGGTATGCGGCATACCCAATGTGGGAAAGTCCACCTTTATCAATTCCTGATGCAGGAAGAATATCGCAAAGACAGGCAATAAGCCCGGAGTCACGAAAGGGAAACAGTGGATCTCAGTGATGAAGGGCGTGGATCTTATGGATACTCCCGGAATTCTCTGGCCAAGGATCGATGATCCCGTCTCCCAGAAGAACCTTGCCATGACAGGCTCAATGAATGACGAGGCCATAGACAGGAATGACCTTATTCATGAGATCGTATCGATGCTTAAGGAAAGGGCAGGAGATACGATGGCTTCCAGATTTGATGTAAATGAAAGTGATGATACTGCTGGAGTGCTGCAAAAGGTGGCATTAAGCATGCATATGGTACGTCCCGGCGGAGATAATGATACTGACAGAGCCGCGTCCTTTCTGATCACGGAATACAGGAGCGGAAATCTGGGAAGGATATCGCTTGAGCAGCCGTAGAAGGAAAAAAAGGGGCAGCAGCGCGCTAAGCTTCAGCTTTTATGTGCTCGTCATCATATTGCTGACGATCCTGCTCAGATACTTTGTGGTAGAGAGAGTAGTGGTGGTAGGAGAGTCAATGGAGCCTACTTTAGATAACGGCGATAATGTGCTCATTGACAAGCTTTCGGCGAGACTCGGAAAGATAGACAGATATGACATAGTCGTATTTCCCGCAGACGGGGTGTTTCTGATAAAGCGTGTATACGGTCTTCCGGGGGAAAATATCCGCATAGACGATACCGGACTGATATATATTAATGACAAGCTGATCGATGACAGATATGCCTATGAGATAATGAATGACGCCGGCCGGGCAGGAGGGGCGGGAGTGACGCTCGCTGATGATGAGTATTTCGTGCTCGGGGATAACCGCAATAATTCCATAGACAGCAGGTCTTTGGAGGTAGGAAGCGTAAGGGATGACAATCTGAGAGGAAGGGTAATGATAAGACTTACTCCTCTGGACAAGATAGGGAAGATCAGGTGAGATATGACGAAGGCTGAAAAGGAAGAAAAGGCAAGGATAAAGCTGGAAAAGGAAAGAGAACGCCTGTTTCTTATGGGGGAGTATGAAAGGAAATACGCCGATAAGAAATACATCTGCGGAGTGGATGAGGTCGGCCGCGGTCCTTTTGCGGGACCTGTGATGGCAGGGGCCGTGATACTTCCCGCGGACTGCGAGATCCTGTATCTGAATGATTCCAAAAAGCTTTCACCCAAAAGACGCGAGGCCCTGTATGATGAGATAGTGTCAAAAGCTCTGGCCTGGTCGGTGGCACGGGTGGAGCCGGATCGCATCGATGAGATAAATATCCTTCAGGCAACTTTTGAAGCCATGCGGGAAGCGGTTTCCAAACTTGATAAAAGACCCGATATAATACTTGTGGATGCTGTACATATACCTGAGCTGGATATACCTCAGGAGTCCATAGTAAAGGGAGATGCGAAATCTCTTTCCATAGCGGCTGCTTCGATAGTGGCCAAGGTTACGAGAGACCGTGTCATGGAGGAATATGCCGCGCTTTATCCCGGCTACGGCTTTGAAAGGAATATGGGCTACGGCACGGCTGAGCACAGGGATGCTCTTCGTACCAGGGGAGCTACTCCGATACACAGAAAAACATTTATACATGATTACATATGAATATCAGAGTTAATTCTAATCTGTTAAATAACAATCAGATATCTGACGCATCACAGACCCAGCAGGTTCCTAATTCCAGGCTGGGCACGTCTCTTGCCGCGCAGATCACGGAACTGAACGTGGGAGATGTCTTTACGGGCAAGATAATGGACCTTAACGGGCAGACTCTTCAGCTTTTATTGTCCGACAAGAGCACTATCAACGCGAAGCTTGCAAATATGATGAGGCTTCAGGCCGGTCAGACAATGTCCTTTGAGGTCACTTCGAATGCCGGCGGTAAAGTGCAGCTGACACCCCTTTACGCAAACCTCACAGGAGAGAACCAGGTGGCCAAGGCTCTTGGAGAGGCCGGACTTCCTTATGATGCCAGGTCTTCGGAGATGGTAAAGTCTATGATGGAGCAGGGAATGAAGATAGATGCCGACAGCCTGCTCAATATGGCAAGGACGGTAAATAATTATCCTGATGCCGCTCCCTCCTCCATAGTAAACATGAAGGCTCTTAATATCCCGCTGGATCCCGTCAACGTCCAGCAGTTTGAGATATACAGGAATAATGCGCATCAGATAGCTGAGCATGTGAGCGGGATAGCGTCAGGCTTTTCGGAGGTCGCTGGAGAATCGCCCCTTTTGAACAATATGCTGCTCAATATCTTTGTGGGGGAAGCGGATCCCGAAATAGGTGAGATGCTAAAGGAAGCAAAGGCGGTGGCTCAGGAGGAAGCGCCTGTCGTGGAGAACGGAGAGACCGCCGGGGCCGAAACGGCAGACAAAGCAGGCGGTGAGGCTGCCGTTGCTGCCGAGAACGCGGAGGCTGCCGCGCAGGGTGAGACAGCTCTTAATTCCGGGGACAGGATCGTGATTCCCGAAAAAGCGGAGCAGGCTGATGTCAGGGTCGTGGATAGTCCGAAGCAGTCTTTCTATGGGGATAATACGGTCACTGACTCACTTAAGGAGCTCTATACTCCTGAGGAAAAAGAGCAGCTTGCCTCAGAGCTTGAGAAGCTTGGAGTACCAAAGAGCCTGACAGATAAGATAAGGAATGATGAATATACTCCGAGGGAGACTCTGCAGCTTGCAAGAAATGCGATCTCACAGGGAAGCGAGAGTCTGTCCGGCGATGAGCTCCAGCAGTTTACTGCCAATGTCAGGCATATACTGAAGGAACCTGTGTATTCCAGGCTTGTAAAGAATGAGATAATGGACAGCCTTCTGATGAAACCGGAGGACGTCACGGATAAGGAAAAGGTGCAGGAATATTTCCGCAGGGTAGTACACGATACTGCGAAGGCGGCAGAGGTACTTCAGTCCTCAGGGCACGGTGAGACCACGCTGGCTGCTGCAAATCAGGACCTGCATGATAATATTGATTTTATGAATCAGATGAACCAGATGTTCACCTATATGCAGATGCCTCTTAAGATGGCATCCGAGGCTCAGCACGGGGATCTGTATATCTACACCAATAAGAAAAAACTGGCTTCCGGGGATGGAAATGTATCGGCGCTCCTGCATCTGGATATGACTCATCTGGGCACGCTGGATGTGCATGTTTCGATGAATGCCGAAAAGGTGGTAAATACGCATTTCATCCTTCAAAATGAGGAGATGCTCGACTTTATCGCGGAGCATCTGCCCGAGCTTGACGAGAGGATAAACCGGAGAGGATATCATATGCGAAGTGATGTTTCACTCAACAGCGAGAAAAAGACCGTGCCGGAGATCATGTTTGACAAGGGCAAGAATACGAAACTGATACAGTATACATCTTTTGATGCGAAAGCCTGATACGGAATATGGCTAAGAAAGAGAAGGATTTAAGACATCTTACAGCGGTGGCGCTGTCCTATGAGAAGGGTGATATGGCACCTACTGTCGTGGCATCCGGAAAGGGCCGTGTCGCGCAGAAGATCATAGAAACGGCGCAGGAGAATGATGTGCCGCTCCATGAGGACAGCAAGCTTGCAGAGACCCTTTCCAATCTGGAGATCGGAGAGATGATCCCTCCGGAGCTCTACGAGGTTGTGGCTGAGGTGCTTGTATTTGTCAATGATATGGAAAGGATACGCAGCAAGCTCGATGCCAGATAGGATAAGGCCCGGCGCTCTTTAACGGACAGAAT
>CADCRB010000269.1 GCA_902803745.1 uncultured Lachnospiraceae bacterium | reverse complement strand
CCCAGGCCAACAGTCTTATCTCAAAAGCCGGCACATCAATCGACGAGGCTGATTATGACAGCGCTATCACGGATCTTAAAAATGCCTATGCCCTGGATCCTGAGAATGCCGAGGCAAACGGGATCATTAATTCCTATCTGATGCTGATACTTGATAAGGCCGAGGAGACAAAGATTCCCGAAAAGAAAAAATGGATCGCCTCCTTTGTCCGGACATTCAGGTCAGATGATCCTTATTATTCCAAGACTCTTGACAGAGCAAAAACGCTTATCGATGAGGCTGATAAAAAAATATCCAGCGCCCCTTATGTAGAAAAGGCCGAGGCCTTGTTTGACAAAGGAGAATACAACAGCGCCGCAAAGGAATATGAAAATGCCATAGAAAAAGGCGCGCTGAGGGAGGATATCGCGCCAAAGTACGATCTTAACTGCGCCTACCTTGATATCCGCGCGCTCGCGGGAGCAGGAGACAGGACAGGAGTAGTTGATTATATGAATTCCGTTTCCTTTGACTGTGTGAAGGATAAGCTCGGGGAGCACAGGACGATCGATATCTCAAATGAAAGACATATAGTGATATCCAAGAGAAAAGACGATTATCTTATCATATACGGGACGTTTGATAAGGAAAACGACGGCTGTGCTGCAGGCATGATGTCCTGCGATGATATCAACGCGGTCTATGAGGGAGAATGGATCTATGGAGTGCCGGAGGGCTACGGTAAGCTTATAAGATGGAATAAGGACGAGACAGCGGATAAGGCAGAGATCTTATCCGGCAGGCTGGAAAAAGGATATTTCACAGGCGATATAACATACTTTGCCCCGGATGTACCGCAGACTACGATACCGCCTGTGGAAGAGGAAGCGGAGCAGACCGGAGATGAGGAGAGTGATCCGGAGAAGAAATATCTGGCCGGTGTACCAATATTCGGAGAAGACTTGAAAGGAAGCGATCTTCATGACAGGGCATTAAGCCTTCCGGATGACGACGGGCAGGAGGAAGCTTCGTATGCTTATCCTCCTATGGATGTCTATGATGCTGAGATATGGCCCGTAAAGGATACTCCCTTTGAATTTGAAGGAGAGGATCTTAAGGCAGGGACCCTCGCTGCAGGGACACCTGCGCGCATCATCGCTGAAAATGATGCCCGCTTCTATGTGAGGGCCGGGGACAAGAAGGGGTTTGTCGCGAAGACTGACTGTCTCATCAACCTTCCCGATGTGATGCAAAAGGAAATGCTGTATGACATTACAAATTCATACGGAAGTATTTACAGGATCAACGAAAAGAGCATTATAGGAGTTACCGGCGAGAGTCTTTATCCCTATGTAAAACAGGAGGACGGGAGGTATCTGGTCCCTCTGCTATATCCTGCTGCAAAAAGGCTTTATGAGGCAGAGGATCAGGCAGTAATCAAAGGATATACGCTTAAGGTATATGATGCATACCAGCCGGAGCCGGTGACTAAGATGATATATTCTGATACAAATGATTATCTTAAGGAGCATGAGGAACTCAATTCATTCATTACAGAGGATGGCCACAGGCTGAAGGATTTTATGCCTGAAGGCGATTCGCCGCTCAATTACGGTACGGCTCTGGATCTGACACTGACGGACATTAAGACAGGCGGAGAGCTTAAAATGCAGAGCCCCGTGCATGAGATGAGTCCGCTGTCGATTACTGACAACAATACTCCCGATGCAGATATCCTGAGACAGCTGATGGAGGAATACGGATTCTCCGGTACAGATGATATGTGGTGGCAGTTTGAATTGAAGGATGCGAGACAGAAATCGGCATCTTTCCAGGTTATGCCTTATTCTGAGAGCCAATGGAGGTGAAGATAAATGAAATTGCTTGAGGAACTTTTATCAGAGCTTGAATACAGTGTGATATACGGCAATATGGATGATGTGGAAGTCACCGATGTCGTTATGGATACCAGAAAGCTTGTGGAGGGCTGTCTGTTCGTATGCATCACAGGGGCCAGATTTGACGGGCACAGCTTTGCGGAAGAGGCAGTGAATAAAGGAGCAAAGGTCCTTATTACCGAAAAGGACGTAAATATCCCGGAAACGTCGGATGCTGTGGTTGTGCGCGTTCCGGATACGAGAAGGGCTCTGGCCTTTATTTCGGCAGCCTGGTTCGATCATCCGGCAGACCGTCTTACGACCATCGGGGTTACCGGTACAAAGGGCAAGACCACGACCACTTATCTGATCAGGCAGATGCTTGAAAACTCGGGACATAAGGCAGGGCTCGTGGGGACCATAGAAACCGTGATAGGGGATAAGCATATCCCTTCTCTGAATACGACTCCGGAATCTCTTACTCTTCAGAAGTACTTGTTCGATATGGTAAACGAAGGGATAGACTGCGTTGTCATGGAGGTTTCTTCGCAGGCGCTGATGCTGCATCGCACGGACGGTTTTGTATTTGATT
>CADCRB010000268.1 GCA_902803745.1 uncultured Lachnospiraceae bacterium | reverse complement strand
TCAACATAGTTTTCCATGGAAACAAGCGCCGTGCTTTCCGAAAAGGACTCGCACAGTACATAGCAGGAGCGGTCCAGCTCATTCATGACAAGGATACAGCAAAACTCCGCATTGCAAAGCTCACGTATCCCCGATATGACATCCTTCATGGTGGATCTGAAATCATTGGTACCCCTGAGTCTTATACAGGTATCCAGCACAGATGAGGCCGTTTCAGAGGATATGTCGGAGATATTCCTGGAGTCCGCCTCGGTGTTTACCTCCATCATATAAAGACAGTAGCATATATCGCCCCTGTCATCTCCGAGCGGGATAAACATCATATTGAGCCATACCGCCATTCTATCGGGATGCACATAGGAATGGAGACATTTTTTCTCTACCGCGGCGCGGTAACAAAAATCCTCGAAATTAAGATCTCTTGAAAGATAGTCTGTATATTCGGAATTTGGGACGAACTTCTCCCTGAGCATCTTCATGCCGGGCGCAGGATGCTCCACTGAATCGATATATGCCTTATTACCCGTGACTATGCGAAACTTTCCGCGCCTTCCGTCGGGAAGGTTCTCTACGGACATAACACAGGTCATTGCCGACATACTGTCGACTATAGTCTGAAAATCCATTCTCCGTCCCCCTTATATAGTATTATACAACAAATAGGCCGGATATATATAGTTATTTTTTATTCCCCGGTTTTACCGATATCGGAATCCTCCTGCCGTCTGGCCCATCTTCTGTAAAATAAAGCTCCGATGGCTCCGACTGCCAGGATGATAATGATAACTGTCAGAAACTGTCCGTAATGCTGCTCCTCCAGAGCATTACCGCTCAGCGCGGAAAGAAGGATGGAGGGGAACCTTCCGACAAAGGTAATAAAGAGCCAGGCCAGAGGACTAAGATCCGTAAGTCCTACTCCGTAAGAAAGGATATCCTTCGGAGTTCCCAGAAAAAGAAAAAGCAGGAATATCACAAGTCTTGACTGCCCGTTTGTCTTAAGGAATTTAAGCGATTCAATCTTTTCTCTTGAAAAGAAGATCTCGATAAAAGACATACCGAAACGTCTTACCAGAAGGAATACCAGCATGCTGCCGATCGTCATCCCTATATCGCAGATCAGGGCTCCGGGAAACACGCCAAAGCAGTATCCGGCAGCGATCTCGATAGGTCCGCCCGGAACGACTGCAGCCACCACCTGTACCGCAGTCACAAGGATAAAAAAGGCGCCTCCCCAGAATCCCATGCTTTCAATATATTGCCTCAGTGCCTCCGGATCGTCTGCTTTTTTTAAGACCGGGACACAGACTGTAAGGGCGATGACCGCAATGACAGCGATAAAAGCGATAAGGATAAGAGCTGCGATGATCCTTTTCCTGACTATATCCTTAGAAGGCTTCATCTGATCATGCTCCGGTCTTCATCCTCTCTATCTCAGCCATCATCTCATCCCTGTCTTTTTTCGTAACTGCCGGATAGCCCAGCTTTTCCCTTGCCGATGCAGTCTTGTCAGCAAGGACCAGTATCCAGCCCTCCCTGTGCTTCGGCATCCGAGGTTTCAAAGGGAACATATGACAGCCTATGGAATCAAGGACTCTTTCTTCCTCTTCCCCTGTCACTGATTTATAAGCTTCTATGGAATCAATGGGATGCCGGATAAGGCATTGCACATTATTTTTGTATTTTTCATCTCTGCCGATGATGCCGAGATCATGGCAGAGACTTGAGACCACAGCATTTTTGAGCGTTCCGTCGTCTGTCTGATGATACTTCAGACAGATACGCACCGCCTCAGCGGCCACTCCCAATGTGTGATCTCCTACCGTGGTGTCCATATGATGCGTCTGGGAAAAGGTTTCCCTGAATTCATCGGAGCCAAGGATATCCCTGCCGTATTTTAAGATGATCTTCCTGATCTCCTCAGTCATCGCCACAGGACTGTTATTCCTCGGACATTGCATCCTTTATCTGCTTCATTGTCATGCCCGTAACTATCAGATCAATGCCGGACTCCACGAAATACAAACCGATCAGGATGCCTGTGGTAAGCGCCATAACGCCGGGGTGTGCAAAGGAATAAATACCTACAATGAGACTCAGTATTCCGATGATAAGTCCCCAGATCCAGCTCTTGTCATAGTTCTTCACCCTGAATGCGATAACGATGGCAAAGGCGCCTCTTAATACGAACCAGAAAGCTGCGAAGTAAACGATCATTGCAT
>CADCRB010000267.1 GCA_902803745.1 uncultured Lachnospiraceae bacterium | reverse complement strand
TGAGGAGGAATCAGAGGAACTCTTCGCACCGGTCAAAGGTCTGTATGAGAAGGTGTCGAAGGAAGCATACAGCAGACTTGACGAGCTCCAGCAGGAAGCGATAGCGGAGTATATAAATACAAACGGTCTTAATATCACGCAGTGGCAGCAGAGCGGGCATGCTCCCGTAGCTGTGCTTAATGCTCCCGATACTCCGGAGGAGGCTCAGTTTTATACATTTGCAAGTCCCCTGGGCTACAAGATGACCTATGATCTCAGGGAATTTACCCTTTCCAGTGATGATGAGGGAGATGTATACGGTGCCGTAGAGCCTGATGATGTCTGGACAGGGACGCTCATGGTAGTCAGAAAGCAGGAAGGCAGTGATACCGATGCCGCCATCGCAGCCGCTCTTTCAAATACAGATGCATCAGCCCTTAAGGCAGATGATGCCACGATAGGCAGCGGGATAGCATGCAGGAGAGCAGAATATGACGAGAAGCTTGAGGACGGGCGCATATTCAGATATGTCTGCTACGCCGTGCCGGCTGACGGAAATGTGATCACTGTCGTAATAGAGACCACGGTAGAAAAGGGAGTATCCGAACTGTCCGTAGAGGAGCTTGAGAAGAAATTCGAAAGCATGCTCTCAACTTTTACTATATAATCGTCACCCATGACACCCGCGGCAGGTAGACACAGCAAGAGCTGAAA
The DNA here is from genome assembly GCA_902803745.1 of uncultured Lachnospiraceae bacterium. Classification (GTDB taxonomy): domain Bacteria; phylum Bacillota; class Clostridia; order Lachnospirales; family Lachnospiraceae; genus NK4A144. The sequence continues at coordinate 3,114 of CADCRB010000267.1, read as the reverse complement.
TGATATATTATTGTGGTAATAAATGCTAATGCTGAGAGGGACCGGGAAAGCATGAAAAGCAACGCGGCTCATGTACTCATTATAGATGATATGCCTGTCAACAGGATGATACTCTCATCGCTCCTTGCATCAAGAGGCGTGGTATCGGATCAGGCGGACGGAGGTCTTAAGTGCCTTGATATGGTCAGGGCCAAGGACTATGATCTGATCCTTCTGGATCATCGCATGCCGGATATGGACGGGGTTGACACACTTGTACAGCTAAAGGGTATCTTCAGGGAAAAAGGCCGGACTATCCCTGTCATTTGCCATACAACTGAGGAAGGCCGCAAGAATATCAATCTGTATAAGGCGGCAGGGTTTGCCGATGTATTGATAAAGCCTTTTGATCCCGAGCAGCTCTCAGATATCATCATGACATATCTGCCGCAGACATCAGATAACCCCGGAGCGGATCGATCCGTTAAGGATGATAAGCAAAATGAACTCAAAATCTCTCTTAATGATGAAGAAATAAAGGATGAGCTCGACAAGCTTCCTCTCTGGCTTAAGATCGTGCCGCATATCGATCTGGATGCAGGCATCAAAAGCTGCGGAAGCGCCGAAGACTATATTGATGCGCTGTATGTATTCCGTTCTTCCATAGATGAAAAATCCGAAGAGATAGAGTCCTATGCCGAAAGCAGTGATTGGACTATGTTCAGGCTCGCTGTACATTCGCTTAAAAGCATGGCAAGGCTTGTCGGTGTCAGAACACTGGGCGCCCTTGCCGAGGACATGGAGAGCAGGGCCGATAATAAGGACTATAACGGCATAAAAGACAGGATCGATGAACTGCTCATTGAATATAGAAGATTTGGTAAGCTTCTCGAACCTCTTACAGAGGACGAAGATATCCGGAATATAATGGACGATGCCGCGCAGAAGGCATATGAAATGCAGCAGTCTGCTGCACCGGAGGATCACAGCAGATCGGTCCTCTTCATACGGTCGGGTCAGGGAATAGCAGCCAAGGGCATAGAGAAGAATCTGAACGATCGCGGATTCTCGGTGATCTCCGTGCCGGACAGTCCGGATGCGATCATCAATCACAGATTTGATGCAGATATCATTGTTTATTATCCCACTACAGGTGAAGATTCACATATCGGTATCACTATGAATCTGCTGGGCGAGCTGTGTCAGGATGATTCCAAGCTGCTCTGTCTGACAGGGGATGTAAATGATATCGATGCTGCCATGGACTCAAAAGGAGCAGGCAGAGTTTCCCATACTTACCCAAGGCCGGTAGATCCCGCAGTATTTATGGATGATATGGAGTATTACGCTGAGCTTCTAGGTGAATATCATCGAATGAAGACGATATTCGTGGTAGATGATGACCCGGATTACAGATCTGTGATCGCGCGCTGGCTCACACCCCACTACAGCGTATCTGTTTTTTCCAGCGCTATGGAGATGATAGACGGACTTAAGACTGTACATCCCGATCTTATTTTGCTTGATTATGAAATGCCCGGGATGGACGGGCATGAGGTGATAGGAAAGCTTCGTAATGATCCCGAAACAAATATGATCCCCATCATCTTCCTCACCGGTAAGAATGACAGGGATCATGTATTCAGTATCCTTCATTATAAGCCTGACGGCTATCTGCTTAAATCACTGTCAAGGGAATCGCTTATTGATTCCATCGACAGATTCTTTTCTGAGTCTCTTTTTCAGATGTCACTTAATCACATTGTTGATGATGCCGAGTAGTCCCGGCTTTCCCTCGGACTTGGAGATCACGCCGGCTGGGGAGAGCTCATCAAGGATGGACTCCGACTCCTCATCTTCCTTTCCGGTCCTGAATATTACAGGGATGTCCTTTGTCTGCCCGTTTTCTTTGATCGCGCGATATACCGCAGGTCCGTCCATACCGGGCATGGCATAATCAAGTATGATAAGGTCAGGCCGGGTCGAACCAAGCATATCCAGCGCCTGTGCGCCAGATGATGCGCATAGAGTATCGTGACCGGCTTTTATTATCCACCGTTCGGTAAGCTTGAGCATATCTGTATCATCATCTATAAGCATTATCAGACTCATCTGTTTCCTCCTTAATACAAAGCTGGTTTTATATCTGACCTGCACCGGCCGGATGTCGAATTAACAGCCCCCGGACACCCTTCGATTATACCATGTTCTTACTATAGAGCAATTACCAAAACGGGATTTTACAGAAACCATGTGATATAATATTTGAGCAGATGACGGATTCGGAAAGCCCGGTCTGCTCCGGACGTGCTGTCACAATGCATTTTCACTTCTGCCACGCAGAAAGCCGAACCCTGACCTGATTGTTTTCGAAAAATCAAGTTTTTTATTAGTGGAGGATATAATTATGAAAAAGAAACTTTTATCTTTTCTTGCAGGGATTATGATCGTTGCTCTTGCCGGCTGCGGAAGCGGCGCTGATACAGCTGCTCCGGCTGAAGGGAGTACTACAGCCCAGGTGGATGCGCCGGCAGCCGAAGAATCCGCTCCTTCGGAAGAACCGGCTCCGGCAGCGGAGGAAGAGGCACAGGAAATCGGAGATATGGAGGAGGCCTTCCCGGAGGATTTCCTTCAGGATCAGTCAGGAGTCCTTGAGTTTAAGGATTATGATGAGATCATATCTTATCTGAAGCCTGGTCAGGGGTATGCATATTTAAAGCTTGACGGAAGTGACAGCGACATACTTGTGATCACTGAGCAGGTATTCGAGGCCGACAATACTGCAGCTGACATATCCGTATACGGAATGAGAGACGGAAAACCTGTATTTATGGGTGTCATTTCGGGAAACGGATCCGCTTTCCCCGTAAGATATGCTGACGGCATTGTATATGGCGGAGATAATCATACAGTGGATTCATTTTTCCTGGTCCCTGAGAATATGGTAATAATGCAGAAGGATTATGTTGTCGACGGGATTAATGACGGTTCCAATGAATTCTCGGGCTTCCTGAGGAAAGAGGCAGTATTTGACACGGAGGAGGATTTCAAGGGCGGACAGAAGGAGTTTGATGCCCTTCTCGCTGAGAGAGAATCAAAGCCGGTGATCACATTTACGGTCGTCGGAGCTGATTC
>CADCRB010000266.1 GCA_902803745.1 uncultured Lachnospiraceae bacterium | reverse complement strand
TCTTCATGATCTCATCTTTTTCACCGGGATAATAATAAACATTATAATCAATTCTTGTACTGCCATCTTTTCTTGCAAGACACAGGCAGTATTCAGGACCGGGATAGGTCGATTTTACATTCTGTACATACCTGAACTCTATTCCTTTGAGATCATAGCCCCCGATATCATAATCCTCCACAGGAGTGTATTCTGCATTATCGGGCTCCATCTTTCCGAGGATATTTGTCCAGTCAACCTCCTCTACCCACTGTCCCGGATCTATATCCACATCGCTTTTTGTATAAACGAATATGTAGGGCGAATCCAATTCTTCATCAGGAAATATCTGCATCCCTTTATCGGAACTGATCCAGTTTACTCTGTAATCAGTGGGAATGGTCACGGAAAAGCTTCCGTCATCAGCCTGGACTCTGGCGGTTGACTCGTCCTCTTTTTTCTCCTCACTGTCTGCGTCATCATCGGTCTTTGAAAACATGCTCTGATCACTTGATGTATCGGAAGCTTCGGTTGTTTCTTTTTCGGCATCAGCCTCTTCAGTGGATTCATCTTTCTCTTCACTGCCCTGCTCTGCAGTCGGTTCGTTCTCCGCTTTTTTAGATGAGCCGCAGCCCGCCATTACAGATAAAGTGATAATGGCTGTAAGTATCAAAAATGTTCTCTTCATAATATACTATCCTCCTTGTTATTCAGTATTTACAAGCTTCTGCAGCCGGTCAGATAGATCGAGGGGGCTGGATCATTCAGGAGATCAGTCCGCCGTATTGCATAAAATCACCGGCGGACAGAAGCTTTCCGGTCTTTTCCTGCTGATATTTCACAGCTTTTACAAGACAGTCGTTTCCCAGCGGCTTATCAGCGGCAGCTGCCATAAAGGCTGCGCTGTAGAGCACCTCCTTTATCTCACTTCCTGAGAGCTCGAAATTGTCTGCAAAGAATTTCAGATCCAGATCCTTTGTCCTTGGAGTTTTGTCCGGCAGTATCTTGGTGAAAAGCTCCAGCCGCATTTTGGCGTCCGGGCGCTCGAGCCTTACAGCATAGGTGAGGCGTCGTACGAAGGCACTGTCAAAGTCGGCGAACCTGTTTGTGGCGAGAAAGATCACGCCCTCGTGCTGCTCTATCTTCTGAAGCAGATAGGCTACCTCGGTATTGGCATGCTTGTCATTGGAAGACTGCACTTCCGTACGCCGAGAAAAAAGCGCATCCGCCTCATCGAAAAAGAGTATCACATTGCCGTCCGAAGCGGCATCAAAGATACGGCCAATATTCTTTTCGGTCTCTCCGATATATTTATCCACCAGCTGTGACAGATCCACGCGGTAAAGTGACATTCCTATATCCTGTGCCATTATCTGCGCTGCCATTGTCTTTCCCGTTCCGGGAGGACCGTACAGGATCATGCTCACACCCCTGCCATAGGTGACCTTCTCCTCGAAGCCCCACTCCTCGTCAACCAGACTCCTGAGCCTTGCTCTGCTGCACAGGGTTTCCATGATCTCCTTTTGCCGGGGATCTATGACAAGGTCATCCCAGGTGTATTTCAAGGGGATCCTGTCGCAGAGTTTGTCAAGATCAGAAGTGGCTTCCGAGAGTATGGCCTCGGTAAGATCCTTGGCTGAGATACTGCTGCCTCTTCCTTCTGATGCTCCTTTTGCTGCTGCTGCGCAGTTTCTTATCCTTCCGGGATTGAGACGGTATTTCAAAGCAAGCTCCTTTACAGGCAGGTCATCCCCGCAGCCGAAAGCGGCAAGCTCTCTTTCCCATAATCTAAGCCTCTCCGAAGCCTTGGGCATATTCAGGGCAATGTGATAAATCATGACGGGAAGAAAAGAGCTGTTAAGCTCAATATCCTTTTCAATCTGCAAAAAGACTGTATCAAGCTGCTCAAAGCACCTTTCAAGAAGGAACTCCAGACTGTCTGTATCAAAGTCCTTTTGAAGGCTGCTTTCGCAGCGTATCACCAGGGCTTCTTTCATGATGCGGCATCGGACCAGGGCATTTGAGACCGCATCCCTTGCAGCTCTGTCCGAAAGCTTCATGTATCTGTCAAAAGAAAAGAAAAGGACCGGAGTATCCGCGGGCAGGGCATGAAGTATAAGCTGTGTCCTTCCGCTCCCCATATCTCCGGTAAGCTTTACAAGGCAGGGACCTTCCTTGCCATAGTCCCGTCCTTCAAGGATCATGCGTAGCCTGTACAGTTCATCCCCGTGGACGCATGAACCGAGCTCATTTCCGACCGCATATTCCTCGCTGCATATAAGCCCGAGATCAGTATCAAGGGTATAGTCTCCTTTAAGGAAGGAAGCAAACTGACGATTTGCCTCAAAGGTATAATACAGACTTCCCATTCCTTCCTTTGGAGGAAAGAAAGTAAAGAGAGGGCATCGCCTCAGGGAATTTGAAAGCCTCCTGAGCTCCATCAGCTCATCAGCACCGGCATACATGGAATACAGTCTTGCAGCCAGTGCTATGCTTAAGCCTCCGCCTTCGAATTCACCGCCTTCAAACAGTGTGTAGACCGAGCTGTAGTGGCTGTCAGTCTCCTGGGCAGCGGCCATGAGAAGACAGAAGAAGCCAAAGCCGTATAGTCCGTATTCTTCAGCTGCAAGGCTTAGTCCTATGCCATAGAGCGCGGTTATGTCCTTACCTGCAGTACTTGCAGCGCGGGAGCCCAGATATTCGGATCCTTTTTTCAGTGCTTCCCTGATCCCCTCCATGTCCGCATCTTTATACATGGCTGCCGTAAGGAACATGTCATACCAGACAAGATGCTGCATTGTCTCCTCTGCTCCGTCGGCAAAAGGAGTGTTTTTTAATTCTTCATCGAAATAATCGTTAATGTTCAGATTCATTTTCACTCCTCAGGCTCTTAAACGATATCACATTCTTCAAAAGTATTCGTGAGATCCGAAATAGAAAGCTCCTCTGCCATTCTTTGCAGCATATCTTTGAAAAGATCCAGTCTGTCACTTCCGGAGTAGTAATTAAAAATGCGTAAATAGTAAGAGACAAAGATTCTTTTTGCTCCGCCGTCTCTTTCAGTGAGCCGGGCCATGACCCTTAATACATCAGCCATTTTCAGATCCTCTCCTGTATTTCCGTTATAGCCATCAATGTGAATCGCTGAGTGCTTAAAAGTGTCAATGAATGCTTCAAGCATTTCCCTCTCATCAAATGAAATAAGGAGTTCTCTTACATGCTTAGGCCGGAGTTCCTCTTCTAAGAGTATGGATTTCTTTGGTGCTTCGGCTTTCACCTCAGCAACCTCAGCTGCGGGAGCTTCACCTTCTTCCGACACTGCTTCTGCACCGGCAGCTTTATCTTCAGATCCCTGCTCTTCAACCTCAGATGAACCCTCAGCCTGAGCCGCCTCCACAGCTTCTTCTCCGGATCCTTCCGCCTCTTCCTCTTCCTCCTCAGAAGAGTCATCTTCAAATTCAGGTTCCGGAACGATTATTTTCCTGTCTGCAATGAAAGCATCTATCTTCTGCGGAGAATGAAACAGTCCCTCACCCAGCATAGCCGGATCGAAAGGATGGAGAAGCTCCCGGAGCTGGGTTAAAATATCTGTATATTTTTCTGTATTTTTTGCGATATACAGGATAGAATTACGAAGATAATTCTGCTGGGCCCAGATGTTTCCTATGACAATTTTCACAAAATCCATAGCATTATCATCATCCAGCATACCGTATTTCTCATTGAATGTATCAGTCAGGAGCAACTCATCGCAGTATCTTCCAAAGTTTTTCTGGGTCAGACTCTGTCCGAAAAGATCGTCAAAGAAATCGATTTTTCTGATATCTCTTAGCGCCAGCCTTGCAAGCCTTTCATCATCGGCTGCCAGGTTAGCCAGATAGTCCTGCTCTGACGGAAAACCATCAAACAGAACCTTTCTTCCCCCTATACGGGCTGCTGCTGCATTTTTAAGCGCATCACCTTCAAGTCCCTCCAGAGGATTCTGTCTATCTACAAAATCTCCGCTTTTAACGACTTTTTCTATAAGCTCGTCGATTAATACAGGGATAGCTTTTCCTTTTAAGAGCTTCATTCCGGCTATTTCATTAAGGATCCTGGCATTGATAAGTACCGGTCGATATATGTCATTCAGAACCTTTCCCACATTAGTCTCGTGTTGAGACAATTCCGTATCTATCTTTTTCTGTGCCTCAGGGCTGTTCTTCTCCTTGGCTTCACGCTCTTCTTTCTCTGCAAGATGCATTGCAAGGACATAGGGAGAGTCGACCCTTTGCGAATGGTGTCTGTGGGTCATGATATATGATGATGAATCTTCATCCTTGAGAGGAATACCGGCAGCATGAGCTACGTCCACGGCAAAGCTTGTGCAGTTATATCCTATGATGGAATAGGATCTCATTGAACCGACTACTCCGCGGATCCTTGCAGCAGCTTTCAGGTAGTCAGTATAGCGTATATCATATTCCCCCTTTTTTTCACCGCCATGGAGATGGGAAGGATTTGACACGCCGCCTGTTATGGCTCCTGCCATACCGGCACCTGTAATGGCACCGAAGAGAAAACTGTACGATGAAAGAGGAATATTGTATTTTTTTGCATTAAGACGAACTACGGAATGTCCCAGTGATTTGGATTCGGTCGCAGCGTGTACACTGGCTCTGATATCGGTAAGGTCAGGATCGGTTTTAGGATCATATGGCTGTGGCGGAGTGAAGCTTCTGGCGATCGCCATATTCCTGTTCATCGTATCTCTGTACTCAGGTATCCGGAGAAGGAATCTTTCGTAAAGCTCATTCTTCATCGCCTCTTCATCGGGTGCCTTCCGGCTGAAGGCATTTTTGAAAAAGCCCTTTACCTGAGCCCAAAACCCCTTTGTCTGCTCTGCCCAAAACTGGCCCCACTCCTGACTGTATTTTGGAGGAGCTTCGTCCACGATAAGTTCGAGGCTGAACGAATCAGGGATATCCTCTATGATACCATTGTCCGGCGTGAACCTTCTGCCGGAATTGTGAGACTGAATAAGCCTTTCTTCATCAACCTTTCTTCCAAGCTTACCTCTTCCAAAATTGACTCCTACATCTACTGCTTCCGCCAGAGCCATTTGTGCATCATAACCCATCCGTGATTTCTCGAAATCGTTTTCCTCAGTCTCCTCTAACTCGGTATCGACCCGGGAT
>CADCRB010000265.1 GCA_902803745.1 uncultured Lachnospiraceae bacterium | reverse complement strand
CATAGAAAGCACTTCCTTCAGCAGGAATAGTGACTTCTTTAATCACCTTCACTGATGCATTCTTCTGAGCCTCGGTAGCCTTGTCATAAGAGTCTTCTCCAAGGTTCGTATTCTCATCTACATCCATCACTGTACCTGTCATATCCTGTATCGCAAAGCCCGAATAAGCACTTGGAAGACCATGCTCTGTGATATCAAGACCTTCTATCTCCTCCTCTGCCGATGCGCGAAGACCAAGGGTCATCTTTATGATCGCAAAGGTTATAAAGATCGTCACCGCAGTCCATATTATGGTAGCAGCCATACCGGCAAACTGTATGCCAAGAAGCTTCACGCCGCCACCGTAGAAAAGACCAAGAAGTTTATTTCCTTCCGCATCTGCCAGAGAATAAGTAGGGGTGCTGTCTGTCGCAAAAAGTCCTACAGCCAGAGTACCCCATACACCGTTTATAAGATGTACTGCACAGGCACCCACAGGATCATCTATCCTTGCTACGTAGTCAAAGAACCATACTCCGAATACAACCAGTACTCCTGCCACGGCACCTATTATCATGGAACCGGGTACATCTACCACATCACAAGGGGCTGTAATAGCCACAAGTCCTGCAAGTGAAGCATTGAGACACATAGATACATCGGGTTTTCCATATCTCACCCAGGTGAATATCATACATACTACAGTCGCTACAGAAGGAGCTATTGTCGTAGTTACGAAGATAGATCCAAGCTGACCCACAGTAGTAGCTGCCGCTCCGTTGAAGCCATACCAGCCAAGCCAGAGTATGAATACGCCAAGAGCTGCTATTGGGATATTGTGTCCCGGAAAAGCATTTACCTTAGTGATCTTTCCGTTTTCATCCTTTTCATATTTCCCGATACGGGGACCCAGCATAGCTGCTCCGATACAGGCACAGATACCACCCACCATATGTATGCAGTTGGAACCTGCAAAATCATGGAATCCCATCTGGGCAAGCCAGCCTCCGCCCCAAGTCCAGTGAGCTTCGATGGGGTAAATTACTGCGGATATCACAGCCGAATACACGCAGTATGAGATAAATCTTGTCCTCTCGGCCATGGCTCCCGATACTATGGTTGCTGTCGTAGCGCAGAAGACCAGGTTGAAAACGAAATTCGACCAGTCAAATGATGCATAGTTTGTAAAGATATCAAAGTTCGGAAGTCCCAGAAATCCGCCCAAAGCATCCTCTCCGAGGAAAAGCCCGAAACCGATAATTATAAACATTACGGTTCCTATGCAAAAGTCCATAAGATTCTTCATAAGAATATTACCGGCATTCTTCGCTCTCGAAAAACCTGTCTCGCACATGGCAAAGCCTGCCTGCATCCAGAAAACCAGAGCTGCTCCGATCAGAAACCAGACGCCATATACCTCACTGCTGACATATTCCATGATCTCAGTACTCATTTCATCGCCTCCTTTTCTCTAACCGAAAAAAGGCCGCCCGGGAAATCCCATAGCGACCTCTTTGTCGATATAAAATATGAATAACTGCTGAAAAAGGCGCCCGGGAAATCCCAAGCGCCTTTGCTTTATGCGGTAATCATAAGCCATTGACCATCATTTTGCAATATCCCAAAAATGCACAAAACATTTTAAGAATTTAGATGATCTTTGTGAAAAAATAACAATCAATCAAACCATTTTTTCTTCCCTCTTCTTTACATTCTGAAGGCCGCCCTGCTCATCCGGCAAACATAAGACCGTCAAAGCATTCCATAAAGCCCCTGGACTCCCAGCTTCCGCTTTTATCGATCACAACAATCGGACCGCCATCATCTTTATAATAAATTCTGTATATCCCGTCTTCTCCTTCTGCTTTAAGATCGATAAAGGTCTTGCCATCCGTCCTGAAGGGTGTGACCTTTACTCCCTTGGCCAGAGTGCCCTGAGATTCTTCTTTTGCTTTTTCATCTTTAAGGATTCCTGCCGGGATATCAGTTGCAGAGGTAATATCCCAGTTTGCTCCTGAGATATAATACCTGTACTCATCAGTCTCCAACGGACGGCCGTCATCGCCGACCCGGCATCTTTCGGTGACAGACAGAGTACTCATCACCTGCTCCACATAGCATATAAGGAAATCATCGGGATCCGTAAGAGAAATCTCCTCATAATTATCTGCGTCTGAATACCTTCGGAAATCAACGGCTCCGTCAAACTCATCGACATATTGCATCTCTGATCCGGTATATCTGTATATCGTCACTGACTGATAATCGTTTTCTGCCGTCTGCTGTATATAAATATATTCTGACTTATCCTTGTCATCCTTCCTTATCACGAAACATTTCAGATCGTCTTCGGGGAAAAAGTATATACCTTCCGTAAGGTCATAGTCTTTCCCGTCAATGGTCAGTATGAGTTCCTGTGAAATATATTCATCCGCGATCTTCTCAAAGCTTATCTCCTCAGCCGAACCGTCGCCGTTTATATCTGCCTGTACCGACCCCTTCAGATCTCCCGGGATGGTAAAAGGTGTCACAGAAGCCTTAGTCTTTCCTGCGCATCCTGCAACAAAAGCCATTGAAATCAAAACCATCATCATCAAAATGATCTTTTTTTCCTTCATGAGTTTTCTCTCCTAAATATTAGCTGCTAAATTTTTATTTCTGCTGACTTTAAAGTCAATATGATCAGATTCGTCGACTGTGTCAATCATTTCCAATGATTTCTCATATTATACAAATCGCAGGCACTAAATACAAGGAAATGAGGGGCGGTGACGGATGAAATATAGCATAATCACAGCATTTATGCTATAATATCCTTACCAAGAAGGATTCCCTTTTGGGAAAACAGAGGGAGTCCTTCGAGGGGCTTTCTCTGAATTGAAATAATAGAGAAAGGAAAGAATGCATGATGGATATTAATGAATTGAGAAACGCATTCATGTCAGGTACTCCTGTAGAATACAAAGCGCATTGTCAAAAAAGAATGTTAGAGCGTAACATTTCCAGAAAAGATATTGCGGACTGTATAATGAATGGGGAAATAATTGAAGATTATCCGTTAGAAGACAGCAATACTTCTGAGGCGTCATTTCCGTCATGTTTAATCCTTTGGGTTGATATTCAAAAAGACGGACCGCTTCATGTTGTTGTAGGATATAACGGAAGAAGAATAATTATTATCTCTGCGTATCATCCTGACAAAGAACGCTGGGAAAACGATTACAGAACAAGAAAGGAGAAATAACTATGTGTAATGCTTGTTTTGAAGATGATAAGATTAAGACATTCACTACTTTTACAGTAGAATACAAGAGTTGCATTATAGTTATACGCAATGTTCCTTGTCTTGAATGTCAGATTTGTGGAGAAATCACCTTTACGGATGAAGTATCAGCACAGCTGGAAAGAATCGTCAATTCTGCCAAGACTGTATTGCAAGACATTTCAGTTATTGATTATTCAAAGGTGGCATAATTCAGTGAATCACAAATGCTCTCAACTTCGGTTGGGAGCATTTTTTTATGCAGCAAAAGGCATGGCAGGCTTCATTGATATATCTGCCGCATGTATAACCATAGCCTGTGTCATTACAAACTTGAGCAGGATGCTGCGCTTATCTAATACAGATGCTAATGTAGCAATAAAGAAATCCCCCTTACAATAATATTCTATCGTAAGGAGGACTGTTTTGTCATTGAACCAATGGTTGAATTCGTCATTTTTCAACCACTCTTTGTGACAGAGCCTTTCGAAAAAACAAGATTAAAACTCTTCACTATGAAGAGATATTCGTATAGCCCATGAGGTATTCATCAACCTCTGCAGCGCAGGCACGTCCTTCGGCAATGGCCCATACTACAAGGGACTGTCCCCTTCTCATATCGCCTGCAGTGAATATCCTGTCCTTCGAGGTATGATAGGAAGCACCTGCTGTCTTTATCACATTCCGCTCTGTAAGATCCAGTCCGAAAGCCTCTGCTACATAGCTTTCACATCCCGTAAATCCTGCCGCGATAAGGAGAAGGTCGCAGGGGATCTCCTGCTCACTGCCCTCTTCAAGCTTCATCTGACGTCCCTCGAAGGCCACCTTTGAGGTCACTATCTTTTTCAGGTTTCCTTTTTTATCTGTGATGTAGTCCTTGACCGTGGTCTCATAAAGTCTTGGGTCATGTCCGAAAAGCTCTGCCGCTTCCTCATGACCGTAATCAGTCTTTAATACCTTAGGCCATTCGGGCCAGGGATTATCT
>CADCRB010000264.1 GCA_902803745.1 uncultured Lachnospiraceae bacterium | reverse complement strand
AGGAAATCTAAGTCAGGTTGCATCAAAGGAAATTAAAGGCGTTACAGCTGGAACAAGCAAGGTTATGAATTATAAATATGATGTCCTGCAGGGGAAACAGGAGATAGAAGCTTATCTGACAGAGACAAAGGAGATAACAATTGAAGCTTCAAGCGGAAAAGGTATAAAGAGTGTAGAGTATCAGATTTCAGATAAGTTCATGACGTCAACGGCTACTATAGATAAAGGAGAGTGGTCTCCTTATGATGCCGCATCGAAGCCGAATCTTAATAAAAATCAGGTGAATTATATTTATGCAAAGATCACTGACGGAGATAAAAAAATTCTTTACATTTCATCCAAAGGAATATGGGTGGATCAGACAGCACCAACTATCTCAAAGGTTGCCGTGACATCTTCTGATACATCAGCTAAGGTAACGGTTACCGCTAAGGATGAAGAAAGCGGGCTCAACAATTATTATCTGCTGGTTAAAAAGCATGGTGAGAAGGCACCCACGGCGGCTGATATAATGAAGAGTGGTCAGAAAAATACTACGGGAACCTTTACCGTAAATAAGCTGACCAAGGGCGAAACCTATGATTTCTACACGGTGGTGACCGATAAGGTTGGGAACGTCAGCGCCGTAAAGAGCGTGAGCGCGGTAGCCGGCGGTATGACTGCTAAGATCAAAGTTGAGGATCTGTCATATGATGTCCTTCAGGGAAGGGAATTAGTAGAGGATAAATATTATAATGAACCGAAGGAGATAAAGATCACAGCAACGGGAGCGAGCAAGATAGAATATTTCATCACGAATAAATTCTACAGCTCTACCTCAGAGCTTGAGAATGCTGCTAATCCTACGAGCACCAAGACATCAAATACGACTCAGAATTCGGGTACAGAGACTACGTCTACGGCAAGTAAGTGGTCTGTCTACAATGATGATTCGAGGCCGTATTTGAAGAAAAACTTCCTCAACTATATTTACGCAAAGATAACTGATGCTTCAGGAAAAACGATCTATATTTCCTCACACGGTATCTGGGAGGATGAGCTCAAGCCTAAGGTCACGAGTGTGAAGACTACGCCGAAGGACAAGACTGCGAGCGGAGTGGTCAAGGGCAAGGATGATGAGAGCGGAATCAAATATTATTATCTGCTTGTGAAGAAGACGACGGAGGATGCGCCTAAGAAGGCGGAGGACGTCAAGGGCGGAATGAGAAGTGAGGACGGAAAGTTTGATCTTTCAGGACTTTCCCCAAGCACTAAATACAATGTCTATGCAGTCATAGAGGATAAGGCAGGCAACCTGTCCGAGATCAAGAAGGGCACTATGAGTACCAAGAAGGACAGCGCCTCGGCAAATAAGGCTAAGGCAGCTGCAGCCGGAGCAGGCGCAGGCAAGGGAGCAGGCGCCGGATCAGGCAGCAATGTGGACAAGAGGACTGCAGGACAGAAGGATGGTAAGGGTTCAAGCAGTGACTCATCCAAAGGATCTGCTGTACGCGACGGTGTGCCTTTTATCGAGGATGCTTCTGACGGCATACTTATAGGCAGGGAAAAGACCTCCGGCTGGGACCGCATAGAAGGCGAGGTCGGCAAGGCCCAGGCTCCCGCTCAGGTATTTGTAAATATGAACGGAAGCACCGAGGTTCCTGCTGCAGCATTGAAGGAGTGCGAGAACAGGGATATCACATATTACTTCCTGATGAATGATGATATCACCTGGGCTGTGAACGGACTTTCATTCACGGAGGCGCCTAAGAATATTGATTTCAGGGTGCGTACCGATACCAAGAATATACCGAGCAAGCTTGTGAATGAGATAGCTGACGTATATCCGCACACCAATCTTACGCTGGAGCACAGCGGGGAATTCGGATTCACGGCTATATTGAGCCTCAATGTGGGTGAGAATAATGAAGGAATGTATGCAAACCTCTACTACTACAATGAGGATAATAACAGCCTTGAATTCATCGAATCCACCGAGGTTGACGGCAGCGGCAGAGCTTCCTTTGATTTTGTGCATGCTTCGGATTATACTGTAATCCTGAGAGGTGATGCGCTTACCGATAAGTCAGCGGCTGCACTTGCGGATGGCAGTGATATGGGATCGATCGACGGTTTCGGCGGCGGCTCTTCAAGTCCCAAGAATGTATCAAAGAATACGGGACACCTGTGGCTGCTGATAGTATCGATCATAAGCTTCCTGCTCTGCGGCTTCATCCTCTTCATGCCTGATAAGAAAAAGAAAAGACGGGGTTACGCCGGGGCATAGATACATCTGAGGTTTTAGTAATATGAAGATCATCGCAGTAGATGACGAGAAGCTTGCTCTTGAAGGACTAATGACAGAGATAGCGCTTGCCGCGCCTGAGGCCGAGATAAACGGCTTCAGGAACGGCAAGGACGCACTCGCCTACTGTAGGGCACAGGACAAAGTAGATATCGCATTTCTTGATATAGAGATGAGAGGCATGAACGGCCTTTCTCTTGGAGAGAATCTCTTCGAGCTTTACCCTGATATCAATATCATCTATACCACGGGCTATTCCGAATATGCCGTGAAGGCTATAGGTATGCGCTGCAGCGGCTATGTCCTGAAGCCGGTCACAGCGGACAAGATAAGACACGAGATCGATAATCTCAGGAATCCCATAGAAGAGAATAAAAATAAGAAACTGTACGCCAAGGCCTTTGGAAGGTTTGATGTGTTTGTGGACGGCAGTCTTTTGAAATTTAAATATCAGAAAACCAAGGAGCTGCTTGCCTATCTTATAGACAGGCAGGGCGAGCTTGCGACGAATGCTGATATCGTATCTGTGCTTTGGGAGGATGATTCTCCCGACAGCTCACATATATCCTATCTGAAGAATATCAGGACTGATCTCATTAAGACTCTGGAGGAAAATGGCTGCGCGGACTGTATCGTGCGCACCCGCGGTGAGATTGGCATAGCGCCTGATGCCATCGACTGTGATTATTATGAATATCTTGCAAACAGGGGCATGGAAGGCTCTGAGAAGCTATTTAAGGGTGAATATATGTCTCAGTATTCATGGGGCGAATATACGCTTGCGTCCCTCTATAGCGGGGGCAGTGTATGGAATCTGACGGACTGACTTCCGTATTCGGCTCTGCCGGACTTATCATCTGTCTGATCCTGACCGCAGTCATAATCATCCTTTCGATCCATATGCACAGGATGTCCAAGATGATATTAAAAAAGGACAGGCGCATGGAACGTCAAAAGGGAGATATCGAAAAGAGAGACGCTGCCATAAAGAACCTGCAGACTTCAATAGCCCTGTCACAGATAAAACCGCATTTCCTTTATAATTCCCTTAATTCCATCTATGTGCTCTGCGGCAAGGACCTTTCCAAGGGCAGACAGGCGATATCAGATCTTTCTGATTACCTCCGGATTAATATCGGCTCGATCGACAGTAAAAATCCGATCCCTTTTGAAAAGGAGATGGAGCATGTAAAGAAGTATCTGGCTCTGGAGGAGCTGAGGTTTCCTGATGAATTCACGGTCAGCATTCTGACTCCTGTCACTGATTTCACGCTTCCCGCGCTTACCATACAGCCTATTGTGGAGAATGCCGTGCGGCACGGCGTGGTGCCTAAGGGCGAGGGAGGTATAATACTCATCACTACACGTGAGACCCGTACCCACATAGTGGTATCTGTGAATGACAACGGTCCGGGTTACGATCCTACGCTTGTGCTTGAGCCCGAGAAGGATCCGGGAAAGCATGTGGGGATAAAGAATGTGCAGGAGAGGCTGCAGCGTATGTGCGGAGGCGAGCTGGAGATCCATTCCACTATAGGCTACGGCACTGAGGTTATCATCCGTATCCCCAAAGAAAACAAAAAAGAAAAGCATGACTCTTCGCATGCAAAACACGTAAAGCACGAAATGCACGAAAAGCACGCTGACAAATAAACCACTATTTAGCTGTTTCGGCTGACTGGCCGTGCATGTTATAATATCTGAATGCCGGGGTCATTGGTTACATATATTTTCAGATGACGGAGGTTGCATCTTATGACCGTAGAGAAACAGGATGCCGTAGGAAACGGGATAAAAAGAGGCGTATTGGCGGGACTTGCCATATTGCTTGAGATCACCTTTATTTATTTCCTGTATTTCAGGCTTGAGACCAGATTCGCGTGGATGTCCTACATCATCACCTTTCTCGCGATCTTCCTGGTGCTCTTCATCTACGCAAGACATGAGACACCCTCGATGAAGATGCCATGGCTTATCATCATATCGGCCTTTCCGATCTTCGGAGTCTTTCTCTATCTTATGATAGGTCTGAATAAAGGCACCAGGGATATGGTGAACCGATACAGATCGCTGGATGACAAGCTTCTGCCGCTGCTGCCGGCAAATGATCCTGTGCTGGATGAGCTGGAAAAGAGTAATACAGGAGTTGCGAATCAGTTCAGATATATCAGGGATTACGCAGGCTTTCCTGTCTATGATAATATCGACGTGAAGTTCTATGATGACGGAGCGTCTGGATTTGCGGCCCAGCTTGAGGAGCTTAAAAAGGCTGAGAAGTTCATATTCATGGAGTATCACGCCATAGAGGACAGCACATCCTTTAAGCCGCTGCATGAGATCCTTAAGGAAAAGGCCGCGGCTGGAGTCGAGGTCAGGGTTTTCTATGATTATGTCGGGAGCATGGGATTCATCGGCAATTCTTTCATTGACAAGATGGAGGCCGACGGGATAAAGTGCCGCGTCTTTAATCCCATGAATCCGGTCCTGAACTTTTTTATAAATAACCGCGATCACCGCAAGATCACAGTGATAGACGGGAAGGTGGGATTTACCGGAGGCTACAACCTTGCGGACGAATATTTCCATGTGACCGAGCCATACGGACACTGGCTGGATAGCGGTATCAGGCTTGAGGGCGACGCGGTAAAGAGCCTGACGATCACCTTCCTTGAAAACTGGAATGCCATTAGAGGCGATGATGATGACGACAAAAACTATGGCAGATTCCTTCCGGAGGTAACCTATGAGGCTAAGGAGAAGGGCTACATACAGCCCTATGCGGACAGTCCTCTGGATGAAGAGCACGTCGGTGAGAACGTATACATGAACGTGCTGAGGAACGCAAAGAAGTATGCCTGGTTTATAACTCCTTATCTTATAATCACTGATGAGATGAATTCGGCCTTTGCCCTGGCGGCAAAGAGCGGCGTGGATGTTCGTATCATCACACCGGGAATACCTGACAAAAAGCTTATCTACAGCGTCACAAGGTCATACTATGCTTCGCTTGCCAGAAACGGTGTCAGGATATTTGAATATACTCCGGGCTTCTGCCACGCCAAGCAGTGCGTCGCCGATGATGAAGTTGCTACCTGTGGT
>CADCRB010000263.1 GCA_902803745.1 uncultured Lachnospiraceae bacterium | reverse complement strand
TCTTGAGAAGGTAGGTGATAACCTCTATGCAACAACACTCAACTCCGGTGAGCCTGTCGTAAACGATATCACCGCAAATGGCGGCTCCATGAGCACAGGAGAGCTGGAAATGTCAAACGTTGATCTTTCAGCAGAATTCACGGACATGATCACGACGCAGAGAGGCTTCCAGGCCAACTCACGTATCATCACCGTCTCCGACTCCATGCTTGAAGAGCTCGTCAACCTCAAGAGGTAATTTGACATAGAGGGGTGACTGATGTATATTATTCTTGTCGAAAGACAAAAGGATATTAAGTAATCAAGGCAATCGAAAATCCCCGGTGGGCTGACCGGGGATTTTTTGCCTGAGAAAATGATTTTTACAGTGTTATATGATATTATATACCCATGCTTTTAGAAGTGACCAAGCTTAATGATGACAAGGTGTTGATCAATTCCGAGCTCATAGAGATCGTGGAGACCACGCCGGATACCGTCATCACCCTGAACACGGGGCGCAAACTGATAGTAAAGGAAAGTAGACAAGAAATAAGAAAAATAGTAGAATCTAAAAGTTAGAGTTTCAGATTCTTTATTTTTTTGTGTTTTAAAATATAAAGCAACAGAAGGTGGATTAAATTGGATTTAGGATCGATCATAGGTCTTGTCGGCTGTATAGCTCTGGTATTTTACGGTATCGTCGGTTCCAACGGAATGTCAGCCCTGCAAAGTTTCATAGACAGGGATTCCATCATCATTACTATCGGCGGAACGATAATGTGTATCTTCGCCATGAACACGATACCCAGCTTCCTGACTGGAATGAAGTCCATAAAGCAGATCTTCAGTCTGGAAAAGTCAGATCCGGGTTCTGTTATCAAACAGATCATAGATCTGTCCAACGTGGCAAGAAAAGAGGGCCTGCTTTCTCTGGAAGAGGCGGCTTCAAACATAGATGATGAATTCCTGAAAAAGGGGATCATGCTGGTAGTTGACGGTACAGATCCGGATCTTGTCAGGGCTATCATGGAGACCGAAATGACCGGTATAGAAGGAAGACATAAGGAAAATGCTTCTTTCTGGGAGGATCTCGGAGGAATGGGTCCTGCGTGGGGAATGATAGGAACGCTGATCGGACTTATAAACATGCTTAAGAACCTGTCAGATATGGCTGCCCTTGGTCCTGCTATGGCCGTGGCTCTGGTTACGACATTCTATGGTTCTCTCGTTGCGAACTGGATATGTTCGCCTGTTGCAAATAAGTTAAAAAGAAAGAATGCTTCGGAAATGGCTGTAAAGGGAATAATGGTAGAGGGGCTTCTTTCCATTCAGGCCGGCGAGAACCCGAGAGTAATAGAAGAAAAGCTTAAATCATTCATTTCACCTTCCGAAAGAGCCGCTCTCAGCGCTGAAGGCGGAGGCGGAGAAGGCGGAGGAGAAGGCTGATGGCTAGACAGGCACCTCCGGAAGAACCCCCAAAGGGCGCCCCCGCGTGGACCGCGACATTTGGAGATCTGATGAATCTCCTGCTGTGTTTCTTCGTGCTTCTTTATGCGTTCTCAAGTACGGATGTTGATAAGTTCGAAGCGATAGCGGCATCTATGTCCAAGGCTTTTTCCATATTTGATCCGGGCGGAAATTCTGTTGGTGAGGGAGATGCCATCGGAAACGGAGTGTCCCAGCTTTCCAATGTATCGGAGATGGTTACCTCCATGGGTAAAAATACTACCGGAAACTCCGACAACAAGGATTATAACGAAGAAGGAATGGGGGAAGAAACCTTCGAAGCTGAAAGCTTTTCGAAGGACGATCTTTCTTCTGGAGAAGAGACCGGCCAGGCATCTGACAACAGCGATCAGCAGGCGGACGTAAGTCAGCAGGCTGAGATCACTGATCAGCAGGCGAAAGAGCAGCTTGAAGAATCAGGCACAAAAGCTTCGGAAGAGCTTGCTGAAAGGATAGAAGAGTCCGTAAATGAGGAGGATCTGTCCAAACAGATAGATATTGATTTTACGAGCCAGTATGTCAGCCTTACTATGAACGGCTCATTGTTATTTGACTCAGGAAGTGCTAAAATAAAAGACAGTGCCGCGGTCACTTTAGAAAAAGTTGCAAAGATACTTGAGGCCTATGCCGGTGGTACTATTGAGATAGAAGGACACACGGATAATGTTCCGATAAGCAACTCTCAGTTCAAGAGCAATGATGAGCTGTCTGATGCGAGAGCTCTCAGTGTTTTTGAATATTTCCGGGATAATGCCGAGCTTGATCCTGCTATGATAAAGCATACAGGCAGAGGTTCATATGTTCCGATAGCTGATAACGGAACTCCGGAGGGCAGGCAGCTGAACCGTCGCGTAGAGATAAGGATATATAATCAATTAAGTGATGTTTCCTGACTTTTCAGGAGACAGACTGTGTTTTTCAAAGGAGAGAGATGAAAAAGAATATGATAAGCGTCATTATACTGGCGCTCCTCGTTGTAAATATAGCGATGACTGCGATAATGATGTTTACCGTCATACCTGCAAATAAAAAATCCATTGAACTTGTAGATCAGGTTGCCGGCGCAATTAAGCTTGATACAGCCGGTACTTCTCCGGAGGGATCCGCAAACGGTAATTCCCGTAATGTTTCTCTTGCCGATACTGCTACCGCTACAATAGAAGAGCAGCAGACTTTCCAGCTTAAGAAAGGAGAGGACGGCAAGGATCATTATGTTGTATGTACTGTAGCCCTGCTTATGGATACTACAAACGAAGATTACGAGACTTACGGTCTGGATCTTTTGGAAACCAGGGAATCCCTGATATTGAATGCTCTGTCGGAAACCATAGGTCAGTATACTTATGAAGATGTGCAGGCTTTGGGGCAGTCCGGTCTTCAGGATGCCTGCCTCGAGAAGCTTCAGGAGCTTTTCGGTTCGACGTTTATATATCAGGTTGCATTCAGCGGCTATATAGTACAGTGATCTGAGGGGTATTCGGATATGGGAGATGTCCTGTCCCAGGATGAAATAGATAATCTCTTAAAGGCTTTAAGCAGCGGTGAGATAGATGCAGAAGATATAAAAGAAGATGCCGGCAAGTCCGTTAAGGAATATGATTTTAAGAGACCTGCCAAATTCTCAAAAGAGCATCTGCGTACACTGGAGATAATTTTTGAGCATTACGGAAGACTGGTTTCCACTAATTTACCGGTCTATCTTAGAAAAAGCTGTCAGGTAAGTGTGGTCAATTCAGAGGCTCTGACCTTTTCGGAATTCACTAACTCCCTGGCAAATCCGGTCATATTAGGCATAGTCAGTTTCCAGCCTTTGAACGGAAATATAATGGTGGAGCTGGGATCAAATCTTGGTTTTGCCATGGTTGACAGACTTCTTGGCGGTCAGGGCGACACCTTGGACAAGAGCAGGGATTTCTCGGAAATAGAGATGTCTCTTGTCGAAAAAATGATGGCAGTTTGTATATCTCTTTTAAGAGAGCCCTGGAAGAACGTACTTGATCTTAATCCTGTGCTCGAAAGAGTGGAGACAAATCCTCAGTTTGCACAGATCATTGCGCCGACCGAGATGATCGCAATAGTGACTCTTAATATAAGGATCGGTGAAGTTGAAGGACTCATGAATGTGTGCTTGCCTTATTTCACATTAGAGTCTATCATGGATAAGTTAAATACAAAGTTCTGGTTCTCTACTATGCAGGATTCTTCGGACGAGGACTATACAGAGCATATGCAGGATATGATACAGCATGTTTCGGTGCCTATCATAGCCAAGCTTGGAGACAGTTCCATAAGCGTTCTGGACTTTGTAAATCTACAGATAGGAGATGTCATCAGACTTTCATCCAGAGTGGATGAAGAGATGGATATTTTCGTGGGTAACATCAGGAAGTTTAAGGCTCTGCCCGGTGCGACAAAAAAGTCGTATGCTGTCAGGGTCACAGAGATAATCAGAGAGGAGGAATAGGCTTTGGACGGAATGCTGTCGCAGGATGAAATAAATGCCCTGCTTTCCGGCATGGCCGCGGACGGAGATACCGATGCCTCCTCGGATGGCGCTGACGCAGGAGGAGCTCCTGCCGCTGCAAGTGCACCCATACCCGATGCAGGAGGCGGTGATGAGCTTACTGATTTTGAAAAGGATGCCATCGGAGAAGTAGCCAATATCAGCATGGGCACTTCGGCTACCACCCTGTATTCTCTTGTAAACCGCAAGGTCGATATAACGACTCCCGAGGTTACGATGTCAACCTGGGGTGAAATAGTCGAAAACTACGAAAAGCCCTGTGTCTTCATTCAGATACATTATAAGGCAGGTTTGGACGGATATAACATGCTTATCCTCAGGGAGGATGATGTAAAGATCATCACCGATCTGATGATGGGCGGAGACGGTACTAATACTGATGGTGAGCTTGGAGAGCTTCATCTTTCAGCTATATCCGAAGCCATGAACCAGATGATGGGTTCATCGGCCACCTCCCTCTCGTCCATGCTTGGAAGGATGATAGATATTTCGCCGCCCGAAGCATCACTTGTTGATCTGACTACAGGCGATCCTGCAGATTATGCAGAATTTTTGACCGGAAGATTTGTTAAGATCGCCTTCAGGATGCAGATAGGAGATCTTGTTGATTCCAGCATAATGCAGCTGTATCCTACAAGTTTTGCGAAAGAGCTGTATGATCATTTCATAGGCAGCCAGGAGGCTACATCGGGAGCGGCATCGCCGCCTCCGCCCGAGCCTGAGCCTGCGGCCGCGCCTCCACCGCCTCCGGCAGCACCTGCTCCGGATCCCGGAATGGCAGCCGCACCGCCTCCGCAGATGGGATATGCACAGGCCGCGCCTCCGCCACAGATGGGGTACGGCGCTCCGCAGATGGGATATGGTGCTCCTCCGCAGATGGGATACGGCCAGCCTATGGGAGCCCCTGTCAATGTTCAGCAGGCGCAGTTTACTACATTCTCCAATGACATCAATCCGATGCAGCCTCAGGAGAATATAGAGCTGATAAAGGATGTTCCGCTTGAGGTCACGGTTGAGCTGGGCAGGACAAGAAAGTCAATAAATGATATACTTGATTTCTCACCTGGTACTATCATTGAGCTTGACAAGATCGCCGGAGAGCCGATAGATGTGCTGGTCAACGGCAAGAACGTGGCAAAAGGCGAAGTCGTCGTTATCGACGAGAGTTTTGGAGTTAGGGTAACTGAAATTATTAAATAAGGAGTTAAGAAGTTATGGCAAAGAACATTCTGATCTGTGATGATGCAGCGTTCATGAGGATGATGATCAAAGACATTCTCTCAAAGAATGGCTACAATGTCGCCGGGGAGGCAGAGAACGGTGCGAAGGCCGTAGAGAAGTACAATGAGCTCAAGCCCGACCTGGTACTCATGGACATCACCATGCCTGAGATGGATGGAATCCAGGCGCTCAAGGCCATCAAGGGAGCTGATCCTGCAGCACTTGTCATCATGTGCTCTGCAATGGGACAGCAGGCAATGGTTATCGAGGCTATCCAGGCAGGAGCCAAGGACTTTATAGTTAAGCCTTTCCAGGCAGAAAGGGTCTTGGAGGCCGTAAAGAAAGTAGTGGGCTGATTGGGCTTAGACGGCTTCATTCAGCTGGTCACGGTTCTTGCTATATTTGCCGTTGTTCTGGTTGTCACTTATCTTACGACGAGGATCGTCGGAGGATATGCCAGGAATAAGATATCAACCGGCAATATAGAGATCATTGATTCTGCAAAAGTGGCTCCTTCCAAATATATTGCGATAGTGCGAACAGCATCTAAATATATCGCGATAGGCATAGGCAAAGATGAGATCACATATCTTTGTGACATTCCCGAGGATACAATTGTAAGCCGGCAGGCGACGGGAGATAAGACCTATGACTTCAAGGAGCTTATGGATAAGGCCAGGGCCAGATTACGGAATAAAAATGAGAATACATAGGCTGGGAAGATCACTTCTTCTGCCGATGTTAATTGTGTTCACTTTTCTATTTCCTGTATTTGCCTATGCCAATAACGACATTGCATCAAACAGGGATATAGGCGGCGCTTCAACACAGACGCTTGAAGAGACTCCGGGGGAGAGAACGGGCATGTACGATAATATCGGCATGCTCAGAGACGGATATGATGCCGCAACTGTCATTGATGAGCCCGGTGCTTCTGATGACAGATCGGATCTTGGTGAACTCAATGTCGGCAATAACTTAAATATAACATATAATAATGGCGACGGAACCTTAAGCGGTCCGTTGAGGATGCTCCTTATCCTCACACTGCTTGCTATGGCTCCGCTCCTTCTTATTATGCTGACCTCTTTCACCAGGATCATCGTGGTCCTGCATTTTGTCAGAGCTGCCGTCGGTACACAGACCGCTCCGCCAAATCAGGTGATAGTGGGGTTGGCATTATTTCTCACCTTTTTCATAATGCAGCCCACGATCAACGAGATCAATGTGAATGCTTATCAACCCTTCGAAAAGGGTGAAATAACCCAGGAAGA
>CADCRB010000262.1 GCA_902803745.1 uncultured Lachnospiraceae bacterium | reverse complement strand
ATTATCCTTCTGTTTCTTATCCTTCTGTTTCTTGAGCTTCTGATCGGCGGAACTGTCCGCCTCTTTGTCCGCTTCGACCGGATCCGGTAACTTACTTTCGATATTCGGCATGCAAGCGCACAATAACAGTGAACATATTATCGGTATAAGAGCCGGTACTTCCCATTTTCTCATTGTTACTCTCCCTGCTTCTTGAAAACCGCGACATTACTGTGGTGTCAAACAAAACCTGTTCTGTCTATTCCACCTTCCTGTATTTGATCGTATACGTACCCGTTGATGTGCCGTCAAAATGATAGAGATAAAACATCTTCAGAACGTTATGACT
The DNA here is from genome assembly GCA_902803745.1 of uncultured Lachnospiraceae bacterium. Taxonomy (GTDB): domain Bacteria; phylum Bacillota; class Clostridia; order Lachnospirales; family Lachnospiraceae; genus NK4A144. The sequence continues at coordinate 2,034 of CADCRB010000262.1, read as the reverse complement.
GAGGGTGCACACACCGCCTCTGAGCGGATCTTCATCATCACTGTAATATACATATGCGTAATCGTTATCCATGTATTCGTCTGCCTCTCCCCTGTGGAGCTGCCGCTTTCGGCTGATCTTTCCTGTTTTACTGTCTTTTATATATGTCACGGCGCTTCCGTCTTCATTAAACCTTATCATCTCGGGATTCCCGCCTACATCCTGTTCGCTTCCATCAACATTCAGATAAAAGGCTTCCCATTCTCCCACAAGACGGCTGTAGTCGATATCGCCCTTATCCCAGCCGGATGAATACAGATTGTCACTGAGCATATGCGAAGGAAATCCACCCTGATTCAGATGGTCATCATCAAATCTCAGACAGATAAATCTGACGCCTGTCAGATCGTAAGCCCTATGAAATCCCGCATCCTCTTCTTCATTATGTTTTCCGTCAAGCTCGATAAAGCAGGCAATATCATCCGCAAAATACGCACCGTCAGCAACTGCGGTTATGTACTTTCTTTCATCACCGGGATCGGAAATATAATCATTTCTTATCAGCATTTCATTTCCATCTTCATCAGTACACATCAGATCGCCGAAATATCTCTCTGACAGATACACCTCATTCGATCCGTGGGCAGACAGCTTCGCTCTGCCCTTTTTATCAAATGTTACCTCAGGGTATGTGTGATCATACTTCGCACTTGTAAGATCGCTGTCAAGCTCCTTCATGCTGTCCTCTGCCCCTGCCGTAAACTCAAATACCGCCCATGCAACAACTGCATCCGCTGTGCCGTCACGGTAGGTTGCACTAATATACCCCTCCTCATCAGATCCCGTAACCTTTTCGACATGCGGAGAAAGAGTATATGTTTCCATGTCATAATGCCCGACCTGCCCCAGGATCACGAACCTGCCGCTCTCATCATATGAGAATGCCTCCACGATCATGTTTTCGGGTCTTGATGTGATACCGATCATGCTGTTTCCGACAAATCCGTATGCGCTGTAATGCCGGTCTTCTTCTCCATCATCCGCAGGAGAACCGATCTTTGAATCCCCGTTGTACAGAACCGGTATCAGGTCATCCCGGTCTTCCGGCTCGGTGCTTACCGATATCAGCCTGCCATCAGCGGAAACGCCTGTAATGACGGCAGGAAGATAATCCTCATCTATATTGCCGTCCTCATCTATAAGGGTTGTCGAAGGCACTCCGTCAGTATATGATGCGATACATATCCCCCACTGTGTGACATACAGTGGTCCTGTCCCGTAAACTTCACAGACCTCAACCTCCTCATCGGTATCAAGATCAAGAAATTTAAGTGTTGAAGGCTGTGCTGCGCTTACCTCGTCAATATACAAACCTCCAAGGGTTGTTGCAGCCAGTGAGCGCGTATTATAGACTCTGAAATATATACGATTGCCTGCCCGGACAAATGCGCCCCCGTTATTCTCAACCGTGCCGTCGGCAAATGCTCTCGCGAATAATCCGGCCGTCTTCCCTTCTTTCGCATCATCATTCTGCTCTTTTGAGGATCTTTTCTCCTCTGGCTCCACGGACTCTTCGGCAGAGGCCACGTTCTCTTCCATTTTCTTCTTCAGTTCATCAAGCCTGCCCTTACCGGTATCTTTGTTTTCGGCGCACGCGCACAGCATCACTGCCATCACTACCGAAACGATCAAAATGCAATGTTTTACTGTCATACTCATAAATTTCTTTCACTCACTTTCCGGGATCACGAGACCTTCGAGCCTGGCCTTCTCGCTGTTATCATTAACACATGATCTGATATAAAGGGTGTCGCCCTTTGCATGGCTACTTATCCATCCCTATCCACTGTATGCTTCTCCTCACACAATTTCGAAGGAAATACCGTATGCTGATCACTTTCCAAATAATTCAGTAGCCTTTTTCATTCTTTCAGCAATTGGAACTCCAAATGGACATCTGGGTTCACATTGCTTACATCCGATACATTCAGAAGCCGTAATGCCAAGTTGCATATAATGTGATTTTACTGATTCCGGCACTTCTGTCTGCATAGT
>CADCRB010000261.1 GCA_902803745.1 uncultured Lachnospiraceae bacterium | reverse complement strand
TCAGTGTGGTACGATATATGGGACAATAAAAAATACGAGGGCGGGCAGACCGTCATAGTTGATGCGCCTCTTGACCGTATACCGGTCTTTGCAAAAGGAGGCTCCATGATACCGGAAAGAGCGAATCTGACATATGCCATGGAGGATAATGATGAGCCGATAGAGCTGCATATATTCACGGGGGCTGACGGAGAGTTTGTATACTATGATGATGCCGGTGATGACTATGCATATGAAAAAGGCGAATACGAAACGATCAGGTTCAGATGGATGGATGAGTCACGGACCCTTGAGATAAATGAGCGCGGAGCTGTATCTGACTGTACTGCAGGGCAGATGCCTTCAGATGATGAGGATACAGGACATATTCCGGGAAGGTATTATGAGGGGATCAAAGCAGCCCGCAGGTTTAAGATATTTGCAGACGGTGAATACATCCGGGAAGAGGGATATATTGACAGCGCCCTTACAATAAGGATCTGATCCGATGACCGAAGTAAGGGGCAGAGCTGAAGAGGGCGCCAATATCGGAGATGTTCCCGAAAAAGCAGGAAAGTACAGGATACGTACCATCCTCCTTTTCACACTGCTTTCGCTGTCTTTAGTTACATTGGGCCTTATTTCCCTGATCTTTTCCGTAATGCAGTACAGGACGCTGAAAAGCAATGCCACCAGAGATATGCGCTCGTCCTGCGCCCAGGTGGCATCAGGTCTCGGCCAGACCGTAAGGGAGATGGATACCATCCTTCTTTATTCCATAGCATCGGGTGAGCTTAAGGATGAATTTCAGGCATACATGAAAGCAGAGAGCTCATTTGATAAGAACAGGGCAAGACAGGCTCTTGCAGGAACCCTTATTTCGCTCAAGGGTTTTGATTTTGCGACCAGGCAGCTTAATCTCTATGATGTGGATGAGGGTGGATACGGAGTAGGTAATTACAACGGAGACCTGCCTTTCCCGGCAAAATATCAAAGCTGGTATGAAAAGACGGTAAAGCTTGCCGGAAAGAAATACATTTTTGCCCCTGCGCGGGATGAGCTTGTATCTGACAGCGCAGCTGTTAACAGGGATACATTCTATTTTTCGCTTTGCCGTATGTTCTATGGTGATTTTCACGAGCCTTTGGGTTTTATTGAAGTTAAGGCTTATTATGATGAGGTTTTTGAGCCCCTGAAGCATGACATATCAACCCTGGATCCTGTCATAGCGGTTTATGACAGTGACGGAAGACAGATATATCCGCAGCAGGCAGTGTTTTCGTATTATTCGTTCAAAGACGCGGGTGACGGTGAGATAATGAATGCCTATACCGGAAAAAAGCAGTATCTCTGCTTTTCGGAGGATAAAGAGGATGGCCTGACCGTTGCTATGGCTGTGGATGATGCAGTATTCATGGAGCCTGTTTACAGATCCTTCATTCCAATGGTATTGGCTGTCGTTTTGATCTTTGGATTCTGCGTAGTCCTTGCGGCTGCTCTTTCAAGGCGGCTCAGCAATCCCATAAGCCTTATTTATTCCTTCCTTCAGGATACGGACAAGCCCCAGTTTGCAAGGCTTGAGACAGCTGACTCCGGGATATTGGAGATAGATGAGCTTAGGGATTCAATCAATGACAGCATTATGCTGCAGGAGAATGCCACGCAGACCATGCTGACACTGAAGGAGCAGGAGATGCAGGCTGAGATGCTGGCTCTTCAGTCTCAGATGAATCCTCACTTCCTCTATAATTCCCTCACTATGATAGGTGAGATGGCAGACAGCGGCTTGACGGATCAGGTGTCCGAGATGTGTGAGGATATCACCTCAATACTAAGGTATATATCCTCCAACCGGGAAATGCGGATCAGGGTTGAGGAGGAGATGGAGCAGGTGGATCGCTATCTTGGATGTATCGGAAAACGCTTTGGAGATGGTCTTACTTACACTTATGATATTTCAGATGACATACTTGACTGCATGGTGCCGAAACTCTGCATACAGCTTCTTGTCGAGAATGCCGTGAAGGCAGTAATGCAGCATCGTGCTCCCTGGGAGATAAGGGTAGAGGGAGCAAGGGACGGAGATGACTGGCATATCACAGTATCGGATAACGGTCCGGGCTTCGATCCCGAGGTTGACAGGGAACTGAGGAGAAATATGGATGAGATACTGAAGAGCGGTGTGCTGCCGAGCCTTAAGATTGAAGGAATGGGGATACTCAATATTTTTATCAGACTGTACCTTCTGGACGGCATACCTTTTGTTTTTGATTTTGGGAATAAAGAGGAAGGCGGGGCTTTTGTCACTGTCGGTGGTCATGTGAGAAACAGTGACGAAGAGTGAAGACAGCGGATGGATCTTCTTGGTTACAGCTGCGGACAGGGTGTGGGAATATGATAAAAACAGATCATTACAATGTACTGCTTGCAGATGATGAGTATATGCTGAGGCAGGCACTGAAAAGACGGATAACTGAGATCGATGACAGCTTCAGGATAGTCTCGGAGTGCGGTGAAGGGAAATCAGCCCTTGAAGCGCTGCGTGAAGGAAATATCCATGTGGTGTTTACGGATATACGGATGCCTGAGATGGACGGACTGGAGCTTGCAAAAAGCATACATGAGGCTTACCCCGATATCATCACTGTGATCCTCACGGGATATGCTGATTTTGAGTATGCACAGGAGGCTATAAGACAGGGGGTATTTGATTATCTGTTAAAGCCTGTATCGGAAGAAAAGCTTGCAGCTGTCCTTGAAAAGATCAGCCTCATCCTGCAGGAGAAATATGAGCTTCCGGATGCAGAGGGCATTTCCGGAAAGAGCGCTGCAGAGATAGTGAAACAGACGGAAAGATATATCAGAGAGAACTTTCGTGAAGAGATCGATTTTGGAGCTCTTGCCTGTGATCTCGGTTTTTCATCTGCATATCTGAGCAAGATCTTTACAAAGAACAAAGGGGAATCCCCCATTAGATTTCTTACTTCGATCCGTATGAAAGAGGCCAAGAGACTGCTGGCGGATACGGATGAATCCATTGCGCGGGTAGGTGAACTCTGCGGCTATCCGGATCAGTTTTATTTCAGCAGGACATTTCGAAAGGAAGTCGGAGAGAATCCCACTAAATACAGAAAACTGCATTCGGAATAACTCCGGCTTTGCCAAAGTCACAGCAGTATCAGGACATAGGTTAAAAAAGTGCATATTTAGGATAAAAGTCTGCATAGCAAAACAGAAACGTTTCGGTTATGCTCTGTTACAGAAGGTTATTTTGACAGGGGGTAGTCATGCAGAAATCTAAAGTTTATCCTTGGTATTTTGCATTAGGTTCGGTATTGATCTATACGGTGCTAAGTGTGCTGCCCGGACTTTTGGGTATAGGCTACAGCTTTACAGACTGGTCGGCATATTCTGTAGATCTTCATTTCGTCGGTTTTAAGAATTTTCTTGAGGTCTTCTCCGGCAAAAATGATTATCTGAGATATATCTCAAATACTCTTTGGTTCACTGTGGTAACGACTATATTTAAGACCGGTCTCGGACTTCTTTTTGCGGTGGCACTCAGCCGCAACATCAAATGGAAGAATTTTCACCGCGGTATTCTGTATCTTCCCTCGGTTCTTCCCATACTCGTGACCGGACTTGTTTTCACTTCGATATTAAATCCAAAGACAGGCTTCCTGAATGAATTCTTCAGGACCATCGGTCTTGATTTTCTTGCAAAGAAATGGCTTGTCGATCCAAAGATTGCTTTCGGATCTGTAATGGCTGTGGATATCTGGAGGGGCACAGGTTATATTATGACATTGCTCATCGCCGGTATCCTCGCGATCCCCGGCATCTACTATGAGGCTGCGGCTATTGACGGAGCCAATGCCTGGCAGCGTTTCAGATATATCACGCTTCCCATGCTGAGACAGACTCTTGCCGTGACCATAGTCCTTAATGTCATCTACGGTTTGAAGATCTTTGATATGGTATATGCCCTTACAAACGGAGGACCGGGCCACAGGACAGAAGTTCTCTATACTGCAGTATACAAGATGATGAGCAAGGGACTCTATGCCGAAGGAACTACAATAAGCTCCGTGCTGTTCATCTTCATGGTTATCATAGGCTTCTTTATGGTCAAGATCCTGACCAAGGATGAAGTAGTGGAATAAGGGGGGCAGAACGATGGTATATACGACAAAGAATAAATTCATACAGATCTTTCTGAAGAATATACTTGCATGGATAGCTTCGCTGATAGTTATCATTCCCATGCTCCTCGTGATATTAAATGCTTTCAAGGCTGACGGAGAGACACTTAATATGAACCTTCAGCTTCCCAAGATCTGGATCTTTTCTAATTTTTCTACAGTCATAGAAAAGGGAAAGCTGATCAGAAGCTTCTTTAACAGCTTCCTTTATGCCGGCGTGGGAACGCTTGTGACTGTATTTTTCGGCGCCATGGCAGCCTATGTATTCTCAAGAAGACGCAGCAGGGGAATGAGCGCGCTGTATATGTATGTGGTTCTGGGAATGGTCATACCGATCAACTATGTGACTCTTACAAAGACGATGATCACTCTTCATCTTACAAATACCAAACCCGGCATCATACTGCTGTATATGGCCTTGCAGACACCGTTTACCATATTCCTGATCTATGGTTTTGTATCAAAGATACCGGTAGAGCTTGATGAGGCTGCTGTGATCGATGGATGTTCTCCTATACAGCTTTATTTAAAGATTATCCTTCCAATGCTCAAAAGCGCGGTCATAACTGCGGGGGTGCTGTGTTTTCTGAATTGCTGGAACGAATTTATGATGCCGCTGTATTTCCTGCACAGCTCCGAAAAATGGCCGATGACTCTTGCGATCTATAATTTCTTCGGACAATACGAGATGAAGTGGAATCTTATCTGCGCTGATGTGCTGCTTACCTGTGCGCCGGTGCTGCTGCTTTACCTTATATGCCAGAAGTACATTGTAGGCGGACAGACAGCAGGCGCTGTCAAGGGATGATGAAGTTTGAGACCAGAGGGTCTTTAACGGGATAAAACATAGAAGCAATATATTCAAAAGGAGGAAGGTAATGAAAAAGAGATTAGTATCATTATTGCTTTGCGGAGCTATGGTAGCCTCACTTACAGCCTGCGGAGGCGGCGGTGATATGTCACCGGCTGCAACCTCAGAGCCGGCAGCTGCAACTGAGGAGGCACCTGCAGCAGACAGCAGCGCTGATGCCGCAGCAGACACGGCAGCAGACACGGCAGCAGATACGAGCGCTGATGCTTCGGCAGATACCGCAGCAGCTGGTACAACTATCACTGTCATGGCCAGCCAGGACTGGGTGGAGGATTCCGAGCAGGAGCTGGGCAAGAAGTTTGAAGAGCAGACCGGCATCCACGTGGACTATCAGATAGTTCCCGCCGATCAGTAT